>CADAVI010000032.1 GCA_902791295.1 uncultured Bacteroidales bacterium
GAAGCGCTACGACGCCACGCGCCCCACCACCGTGGCGCAGTTCCCCGCCCGTGCCGGCGGCATCCGCGAGGAGAAGGAGTTCAAGACCTACCACGTGGCGCCCGAGCTGGGTGTGGCCACCGAGGTCAACTCGTTCAACTACCAGTGGGACGCCTATCCCGGCTACTATGAGCACGCGCCCAACCTGATACTCTTCCAGAGCGAAGCCGTCACCAACCAGCTGCAGGCGCCCTTCTACGGCATGAACCGGGAGCGCGGCGTGGGTTTGGCCTACTGGGGTGCGATAGAATACTGGGGCGAGTCGAACAAATGGCCCAAGAAGGGGTGGAACTACAGCTGGTTCTCCCACACGCTCCTGCCCTATCCGCAGGCCTGGCTCATCAAGGGCGCCTTCGAGCCGGAGAAGCCCGTGGTGCACATCGGCGTGATGAACGGCGGCGAGAGCATCGACTGGAACGACGTGAAGGTGGGGCAGAAGACCTACACCGACTCGTGGAACTGGCCCTCGGGCTCCAGGAAGCAGGTGTGCGCCTTCACCAACGCCGAGGAGGTCGATCTGCTCGTCAACGGCAGCTCTCTGGGCCGCGTGAAGAACGACACGACGGACGTCTTCCGCCGCGGCGTGTGCGCCTGGCAGGATGTGCCCTACGGGCAGGGCGGACGCCTCACGGCGGTGGCCTACAACGGCGGCCGTGAAGTGGCCCGCCACGAGATACGGACCGCCGGCGCCCCCGTGCGTTTGGTGATTGAGGACGAGGGCATCCTGCCCCAGAGCAGTTTCACGGCCGACGGCATGTCGCTGAAATACCTCTGGGTGAAGGCTGTGGACGCCAACGGGTGCGTCGTGCCGACCTCCGACGAGGAGGTGACGGTGACCGTCAGCGGCGCCAGCGAACTGGTGGCGCTCGACAACGGCGACCACTACACCGGCGACCTCTTCATGCCCGAGAGCCGCGTGATACACACGGGCTTCGCCTACTTCGGGCTGACGAACATGCCCGAGGCCGTCATCACCACGATGACGCGCCATCTCAGGGGCGGCCGTCTGCTCGTCATCCTGCGCTCCAAGCAGAGGAAGGGCCACAGCCAGGTGCAGGTGACCTCGGGATTCTTCAAACCGGTGAAAACCACCGTAAAAGTGCTTCCGTAGAATGATACGCAAACTCATCATCTGCGCCGCTCTGACGCTCTGCGTCCAATGGGCCGGAGCCTACACGGTGGTGATTGACGCCGGTCACGGGGGCAAGGACTCCGGCGCCGTGGGCAGGGTGGCCAAGGAGAAAAACATCAACCTGGCCGTCGCCCTGAAGCTGGGTGAGCTCATTGAGCAGAACTGCCCCGACGTGAAGGTGGTCTATACGCGCAAGACCGACGTCTTCATCGAGCTCCACCAGCGGGCCCGCATCGCCAACAAGGCGAAGGCCGACCTCTTCATCTCGGTGCACACCAACGCGATGCCCAAGAAGATTATACGCCGCGGCACCGAGACCTACACGCTGGGTATGCACCGCGCCGCCGACAACCTGGCTGTGGCCAAGCGCGAGAACTCCGTCATCACCCTCGAGAGCGACTATCAGCAGCACTACGAGGGCTTCGACCCCAACAGTTCCGAGTCGTACATCATCTTCGAGTTCATGCAGGACCAGAACATGGCCTCGTCGGTGGAGTTTGCCAAAGGGGTGCAGGAGCAGTTTGCCCGCACGGCGGGGCGCGTGAACAAGGGTGTCTATCAGGCCGGATTTCTGGTGCTGAGGGAGACCTCGATGCCCAGTGTGCTCATCGAGCTCGGCTACATCTCCACGCCCGACGAGGAGCAGTATCTCAACTCGGCGAGAGGTCAGCAGGCAATGGCGCTGAGCATCTACAACGCTTTCAAGAACTACAAGAACAAGAAACAGTAACCAAGAAGGGAGAGAAAAGAAGACATGAAGAATGAAGTCAAAATAGGTCTGTTCGGCATCGCCGCACTCATCGTGCTGGTGATGGGCATCAATTTCCTGAAGGGGCTCAGTGTGTTTCACATGGACAAGGTGTACTACTTCTCCTTCCGCAACGCCAAAGCCATCGCCAAGAGCAGCCACGTGTATGCCGACGGCGTGCCTGTGGGCCGTGTGTCCGACCTGATTTACAATTTCCGCAAACCGGGCGAAATCCTGGTGAAGGTGAGCCTCGACCCGCGTCTGCGTCTGCCCGGACGCACCACCGCCGTCATCGAGACCTCGCTGATGGGCGCCTCCACGATGAGCATCGTCCTGGGGCGCGACAGCATCTACACCTACCAGCCCGGCGACACCATTCCCGGCGCGGAGAACTACGGCGTGATGGAGAAGGTGGGCGATGTGATGCCCGACGTGCATGAGGTGGTGCGCAAGGTGGACACCCTCATCACCACCGTCAACCGCCTCCTCTCCAATCCCCATCTGGAGCGGGTTCTCGTCAACGCCGACCAAATCACCACCGACCTCACCGTCACCACCAAGCAGCTCAATCGCCTCATGAAGGACGACCTGCCGAAGCTGACCGCCACCTACACCGATCTGGGCCGCAACATGAACACCTTCGTGGGCAACCTCAACCGCCTGGATCTGCAGCAGACGCTGGCGTCGGTCAACAAGACCATCAAAGATGTGGACCAAATGGTGCTGGAGATACAGAATCCCAAGGGCACACTGGGCGCCCTCATCAGGGACCGCGAGCTCTACGACAACCTCAACCACACCGTGCAGTCGGCCGACTCGCTCGTCACCGACCTCAAGGCCCATCCCAAGCGCTATGTTCACTTCTCCGTCTTCGGTCGCAAGGACAAATAATCCTTAACCCTTAACCCCTAACCCTTAATCGTGTATCGGATTTACCAGATACTGATTCTTCCCCTGCTGCTGGTGCACAGCGTGGTGTTCATCATGAGCATGTGGCTCTGCTGTCTGCTGGGCTTCGACCGCGTGGGCACGGGCTTGCTGCCGCGCTGGTGGGCCAAGAGTTTGCTGTGGCTGCTGCTGCGGCGTGTGGAGGTGCACGGCAGGGAACATCTCCGCGAAGGTGAGCACTACGTCTTCATGGCCAACCATCAGGGCATGCTCGACATCCCGATGATCAACGGCTGGCTGGGGCGCGACTTCAAATGGATGATGAAGAAGGAGCTGGAGCGTGTGCCGCTCTTCGGCGGCGCCTGTCGCGCGGCGCGCTTCGTGATGGTGGACAACAGCAATGCCGGCACCGTGCGGCGCACCTGCCGCGAGGCCGCCGCGCTGATGCGCGAGGGCTACAGCATCTGCCTCTTCCCCGAAGGCAGCCGCTCGTGGGACGGCCGCATGACAGACTTCCACAAGGGCGGCTTCGTGCTGGCCAAGGCCTGCGGATTCCCCATTGTGCCCATCACCGTCAACGGCAGCTTCGAGGCGCTGCCCCGCGCCAAGGGCGTCAGCCTCACGGAGCCCTCGCGTCTCTCCCTCACCATCCACGACCCCATCGACGCCTCTGCCTCATGCGAGGAGCTGATGCAGCGCGTCCGCGACGACATTCACAAGAGTCTTGACGACAAATTCAAATAAGTGTTATTTTTAAATTTTCAAGTGTAATGAAACAAAACAGAAACTGCGGGCGTCCGGCCACCTTCCGCTCCTTCGAGCGCAAGGCGTGGAGTGCGTTCCGGAGTCTTTCCCTCGAGGTGCGCATCGGCGTGCTCTCGGTGGCCACACTCGGCAGCGTGACCTTTGCGAAGGCCGCTCCCGCCGGTGAAGCGGTCGCCGAGCGCGTGGAGGCCGAAGAGCAGGAGGCGGAAGACCTTTCGGAGCTCACCGTGTCGGCCACCCTGGCGCCGCTCTCCCAACTGGAGCAGGTGCGCCTGGTTTCTGTGCTTCAGAGAGAGGATGTCCTGCGCTCTGGAGCACAGAGTGTGAATGATCTTCTCAAATTGTTCAGCGGAGTGGATGTCCGTCAGCGCGGCCCTTACGGCGTGCAGACGGACATTTCTGTTGACGGCGGCATCCAGGAGCAGGTCACCCTGCTGCTCAACGGCGTCAACGTCTCCAACCCCCAGACGGGCCATCTCACCTTCGACCTGCCCGTTG
This sequence comes from uncultured Bacteroidales bacterium, assembly GCA_902791295.1. Taxonomy (GTDB): domain Bacteria; phylum Bacteroidota; class Bacteroidia; order Bacteroidales; family Bacteroidaceae; genus Physcousia. The sequence goes on from CADAVI010000032.1 coordinate 4,071, forward strand.
CCCTGGAGGACATCGAGCGCATTGAGGTGCTCGAAGGCGCTGCGGGCCGCGTCTATGGCGGCAGCAGCTTCGGCGGCGTGATAAACATCATCACGCGTACCGACTCCGTGCCCGAGGTGACGCTGCGGGCCGAGGGCGGACAATACGGCACCGCCGCCGGCAGCGCACGCGCCGCCTTCTCCCGCCAGAGCTTCTCGGGCGGATACAGCCGCAGCGACGGCGGCACCGTCAACGACGACTTCTGGAAGTCGCAGGCCTACCACAGCGGCTCCTGGCGTTGGCTCCGCTGGCAGGCGGGCTATTCGCAGAAGCAGTATGGCGCCAACACGTTCTACTCCCCCAAATATCCCAACCAGTGGGAGGAGAATATGCGCCTGATGGCCTCCCTCGCCGCCGACATCCCCCTCAACGCCAAACGCTCCACGCTAAACTTAACCCCCGAGGTCTATTGGCAGCGCAACTACGACCACTTCCAACTCATCCGCGGCACCTCCACCGGCGAAAACGAGCACCGCTCCAACATCATCGGCGCCAAGGCGAAGCTCTGGTGGCAGTGGGTGGCCGGCAAGACGGCGGTGGCTGCCGAGATGCGTCATGAGCGCTACAGCAAGGCCGCCATCGACACCTCGCGCACCATTATCCACATGACGCTGGAGCACAACGTCACGCTGGGCGACTGGACCCTCTCGGCCGGCGTCACGGGGCAGGGCGTCATCGGCGCCACGTCGGCCTCGCCCTCGTTCTATCCCGGCGTGGATGTCGCCTGGCGTCCGGCAGCGGGGTGGAAGCTGATGCTCGGCTACAACAGGGGCTACCGCCTGCCCACCTTCACCGAACTCTACTATAAGTCGCCCACCCACGAGGGCAACAGGAATCTCACGACGGAGAAGTCCCACAACGTGTCGCTCGCGGCGCAATACCGCACGCTGCTGAGCGAGCCGCGCGGGGTGAAGGGCGTCTTCTCCGCGCGTACATTCTATCACAGGGGCCACGGCCTCATCGATTGGGTGATGTTTTCGCCCGGCGACGCCTTCCGTTCCGCCGCCTTCGAGCTGGACAATATAGGCGTCCAGGCCGACGCCGCCGTCACGGGGCGCCGCTTCAGGGTGCAGGCTTCCTACACCTTCCTCCATCAGTTGCGCCACGACGACATTGCCGTCTTCCGCAGCAACTACGCGATGGAGTATCTGCGCCACAAGCTGGTCGTCTCGGGCGACTGGACCTTCTGGCGTTACATGGGCGTCAACGCCTCCGTGCGCTACCACGACCGCATGGGCGACTACACGCCCTATGCCACGCTCGATCTGAAGCTACGCTGGGCCGACCCGCGCTACGAGGTGTGGGTGCAGGGCAACAACGTCACCGACACGCACTACACCGACATCGGCGGCGTGCCTCAGCCCGGCATTTGGGTCACAGCCGGCGTAAAATGGCGCATTTTATAGTGAAGAGTTAAGAACGAAGAGTGAAGAATCCGATGATGTTGCTGAGACTGGGACAGTAACTAGGATTCTTCACTTTTCACTTTTCACTCTTCACTCAAATCATGATTTGTCATCGTGCAGACGCAACTGTCGCTCCACACGTTGACGGCCGTCTCCACCATGTCGATCACGGTGTAGATGGGCAGGATGAGGCCCAACACAGCGACATTGGCGCCTACGCCCGTCATCAGCGAGAAGGTGAGGAAGTAGCAGCCCATCGGCACGCCGGCGTTGCCTACGGCGGAGATGATGCTCAGCAGGAACCACAGCGCCATCGTGCCCCAGGTCAGCGTGATGCCCGACTGCTGCATGACGAAGAGCGAGGTGATGAGGATGAAGGCGGCGCAGCCGTTCATGTTGATGGTGGTGCAGATGGGCAGGATGAAGCGTGAGATTTTGGGGTTCACGCCCAGGCGCTGCTCGGCCGACTGCACGGTGACGGGCAGGGTGGCTACGGAACTCTTGGTAAACAGCGCCGTGAGCACGGCGGGCATCATGCCGCCCAAGACCTTCAGCGGGTTGAGGCCGCGCGAGAGGAGGAAGAGCGGCAACACCACGAAGAACTGCAGCAGGTTGCTGCCCAGAACGACCAGCGTGTAGCGGCCCAACGCCTCCGCTGCGATGCCGTCGCGCAGTTGCACCACCAACAGCGCGGTGAAGGCGGCGATGCCCAGCGGCAGTGTGCGGATGAGGGCGCGGATAAGTGTCAGCAGTACATCCAGGATGCCGCGCAGGAAGTTAATCACCGTCGTCCGGGGCTCCGAGGCAGGCATCACGCTCAGCGCCAGACCTATCGCAGAGGCGATGAGCAGCAGCGAGAGCACGTCGCCGGCCAGAAACGGAGCGAGGATGTTGTTGGGCACGATGTGCAGGATGTGCTCCGTGTAGCTGGGATTCTGGCGCATGCTCATCACCTCATCGGAGACAAACGACGACACGATGCCGTCGGGCAGCACGCCCGGCGCTATGGTGACGAAGAGCAGCAGTCCCACGGCCGATGCAGCCGCTGTGGTGAGCAGGGTGTAGATGATGGTGTGTCGGAACACGCGTCCGATGTCCTGTCCCTTGGTGATGGAGGCCAGCGTGGTGGCTATGGTGAGCACCAGCGTGGGCACGGCCAGGAATTGGAAAAGACGGGTGTAAACTGTGGCTACAAAATCGAGCGTGGCGTTGAGCCAGTCCAAACTGAGCCATCCGAATAGGGCGCCGATGATGAGCGCCAGGATCCATGTGTAAAACTTTTTCATTGTGTGTTTTTATATTTGTTGCAAAGATACGAAATTTAGTTTAGAGTTTAGGGTTTAGAGTTTAGAGAAATTGTCCTAACTTTTAACTTTTAGTTTTTACCTCTTAATCCAAGGCCAGACGTGTGGCCCGGACGCCATATTGCGCAGGGTGAGCGCCAGCGCCTGATACCGGCCGCCATTCCAATCCTCGCTGTAGCCGTTGCCGTCGAAGCGGGGCTTTATTTGCGTGAGTATTTTTCACGCAAATTGTTTATATATCCACCGGGGCAAGAAAGTGCGACTGTCCGCAGGACAGGAGTGAAAACTAAAAGACCGCCGGGAAAATCCCCGACAGTCTTTTTTGTTTTCAATGCAGTTTAAGCCGAAACAAAAGTGTGCGAAATGGCGATAAAACAACAAAATGTTGTACATTTGCACAGAAAACATTGCCATGTGTTACATCAGGACGCAGACCAACAAGATAAATTAACGATGAAACGTGTGATATTCACTCTGCTTGCTGCGGCCTCTTTGGCTGCGGCAAGCGCAGGCGGGAACGATTCCGTCAAGGCGAAGGCCGAACCCATATTTGGCATCACGCTGGTCAACCAATACATCTGGCGCGGACTGGACGAAGGCAATGTCTGCGTTCAGCCAACGGTGGGTGTGAGCTACAAAGGCCTGAGTTTTTCCGCCTGGGGCAGTGTGGGCTTCCAACGTGACGACACCAAGGAGCTGGACCTGCTGCTGTCCTACACCACGCACGGATTCAACATAGGGCTCACCGACGACTGGTTCGGCAAGGGGCGTTATTTCCTCTATACCAACGACAGGACGACGCATGTGTTCGAGGCCAACGTGGGCTACGACTTCTTCGGCTACGTCTCCCTGCAGTGGTACACCAACTTTGCCGGCGACGACGGCAAGAACGGCAGCGGTCACAGAGCCTATTCCAGCTACTTCGAGCTGTCGGCGCCCTGGCGCATGCTTTCTCTGGACTGGAAGGCCGATGTGGGCTTTGTGCCCTATGCCACCTCGTACTACAACACGGGCGGCTTCGCCGTGACCAACGTGAGCCTGACGGCCACCAAAGATTTCCTCATCCGCAAGAAGTATCATGTGCCCGTATTCATTGGGGTCACGGTCAACCCGCAGGCCGAGAAGGCCTATATCCTGTGCGGTGCCGGTTTTACACTTTAGGCAGGCAGGTACAATATTTATTCCGCCAAACGGCGGGCGGCAGCGCGGTCAATCTTGCCAGTGGACGTCATGGGCACGGCATCCACGGGCAAGATGCTTTTGATATAGGGATGGCGGAGCACCGTCTGCGCCGCCGTCAGCAGCGCGCGCTCCACCAGCACCACGGCCTCCTCGCCCAGCTTCTCGTGGGGCCGGCACGTGATGCAGAAGACGGGGCGACCCTCGCGGTCGGGCAGCAGGGAGCGCAGGCGCTCCTCCTCCTCCTCGATGTGCAGCTTGAGGCCGCCGCTGATAACCACGTTGTCGCGCCGTCCCAGGATGCGGAAGCGGCCGTCGGGCAGCAGTTCGGCCAGGTCGTTGGTGACCAGCCGTTCGGGCGAGAGCGCCGGTGCGTCGATGACGAGGCAGCCCTCCCCGGAGAGCGAGAGGGCGACGCCCGGCAGCGGACGGTACCAGTCTTCTGCCTCCGCTCCGCTCACGCGGCGCAGGGCGATGTGGGAGAGCGTCTCGGTCATGCCGTAGCTGCTCCACACGGCAGTGGGCAGAGCGCGCAGGCGCTCCTCCAGAGCGGCGGGGATGGCGCCGCCGCCGATGATGAGATGGCGGATGCGGGGCAGGAGGGGATGGCCGAGGCTGCAATAGACCTGTGAGGGCACCATCGCCGCGAGGTCGATGCCCTTGATATCGGGATGCTCGCGCACGAGGTCTTCCAGCGGACGGTTGGAGGGCGCCACCTCCACGAGGCGCAGACCCCGCTCCAGGGCGCGCACCACCATCATCTTGCCTGCGATGTAGTCGCAGGAGAGGCAGAGCAGCGCCGTCTGTCCCTCGCGGAGTCCCAGGAAGTCGCAGGTCATGCGGGCGGAGGCGCGGAGGCGCTCCTTGTCGGCATAGAACACCTTGGGGCGTCCGGTGGAGCCGCTCGTCTGCAGCCGTACCTCGGGGGACGGGCTGCGCCACTCGGAGAGAAAGTCTTTAATCATTGAACATTGAACATTGACCATTGACCATTAATCCTGAATCCTGAATCTTGAATCTTGAATCTTTAATCTGCCACTTCGCTGCGCCAGAGCTGCGGGCCCCGGAGCTCGAGGTCCATCTCAATGTTGTCGGTGAAGAGCTGCCCCGTGCCCAAGCCTTGGGGGAAGCGGATGCCGGGGCCGTAGATGCGTGCGGCCAGCAGGGCCACGTTGCGCAGCCCCACATTGCTCTCAAGGGCCGAGGTGAGCCAGGAGCCGATGCCCCGCTTTTGGGCCAGGGAGACCCACTCCATCGTGCCCGTCATGCCGCCGTGCAGCGTGGGTTTGAGCACGATATACTGAGGGCGCACGGTGTCGAGCAGCGTCTCCTTCTCCAGGCGGCCCGTGACGCCGATGAGTTCCTCGTCGAGCGCAACAGGCAGCGGACTCTCGCGGCAGAGGGCGGCCATCTCGCGCCACTGATACTGGCGGATGGGCTGCTCGATGGAATGGACGCCCAGGGCGGCCAGCGTCTCCAGGCGGGCGGGGGCCTCCTCTGGCGTGAAGGCGCCGTTGGCGTCCACGCGAAGCTCGAGGCGCTCCTTAGGGTAGCGGCTGCGCAGTTTTTCGATGAGGGCCACCTCGTCCTCCCAGCGGTTGGCCCCAATCTTGAGCTTGATGCAGCGGAAGCCCTGCATCAGTTTCTGCTTGACCTGCGCCAGCATCTCTTCGGGCGACGATATCCACACGAGGCCGTTGAAGGGAATGCCTTCGCAACTGCGGGCGAAGGGTGTGTCGTAGAGCAGCGGGCTCTGGCGGTAGTCGTGGATGGCGCTCTCCAGAGCGAAGAGCAGCGCAGGGTAGGGGCGCAGGTATTCGGTGTAGTCGTCGGCGGCCAACGCTTCGCGGATGAGGCGGGCCACGGCGGAGAGCGTGGGATAGGCGTCGCGGTCGGCGGAGAGGTCGGGCAGGGGCGCACATTCGCCCAGGCCGATGCGTCCGCTCCCGTCGGAGGCGGTGATGAGGATGATGCGCCGCTCACTGTAGGCGCCGCGCGAGGTGCGTGCGGGGCGCTTGAAGTGGAGGGTGCGCAGGGAGAGATTGATGTTCACGGGCGGGCGATTGTCATTGTTTTTACAAAAACATCAGGGCACCAGGGGGAAGTCCTCCCAGTTGGGGCGGCGCTTCTCGAGGAAGGCGCGTCCGCCCTCCTGCGCCTCGTCGAGCATATAGTAGAGCGCGGTGCAGTCGCCGGCCAGCTGCTGGATGCCGGCCTGTCCGTCGAGTTCGGCGTTGAGGCCCATCTTAATCATGCGCAGCGCCAGGGGTGAGAGTTCCATCATGCGGCGTGCCCAGGCCACGCATTCCGTCTCCAGCTCATCGTAGGGCACCACCTTGTTGACCAGCCCCATGCGTTCGGCCTCCTCAGCCGTATATTGCCGGCACATGAACCATATCTCGCGCGCCTTCTTCTGCCCCACGATGCGGGCCAGATAGGCGCTGCCGAAGCCGGCGTCGAAACTCCCCACCTTGGGGCCCGTCTGGCCGAAGTGCGCGTTGTCGGCGGCGATGGTGAGATCGCACACCACGTGGAGCACATGGCCGCCGCCGATGGCCCAGCCGTTGACCATCGCCACGACGGGTTTTGGCAGACGGCGTATCTGCATCTGCACGTCGAGCACCGAGAGGCGCGGCGTGCCCTCCTCGTCGATGTAGCCGCCGCGGCCCTTCACGTGCATGTCGCCGCCGGAGCAGAAGGCCTGCTTGCGCAGCCACTCCTCGCGGCTCTCGCCTTCAAGATGAGGCGTCGGGGCGCCCGTGAGCAGCACCACGCGGATGCGCGACAGCTCGCGCACCAGAGCGAAGGCCTCGGAGAGTTCGCGCGTGGTGGTGGGGGTGAAGGCGTTGCGCACCTCGGGGCGGTTGATGGTAATCCTGGCGATGCCTTCCGCCTCCTCCAGGCGAATCTCGCGAAAGGTCTTAATGCTTTTCCATTCCATAGGTCAATGTATGTCGGTGTTTAAGAGTGAGCGGTAGAATTCGCGCCAAAGACGCATGTCCTCCTCCCCGTCGGTGAGGACCTCCAGCAGCACGGGGCGCGGGCTCTCTACGGAAGTCAGCAGCGTGATGCCTTCGCGGAGACTCTCCCCGTCGGCAGCCCTCAGGTAGCGGACGCCGTAGAGACGGCAGAGGTCTGCAGCGCCCGTCGTGTGCGATGCCGTCACGAGGCGGTCGCGGGCCGGACTCTCACGCAGTGCGTCGAAGGCACGGAAGATGGCGCCGCCGCCGTTGTTGAGCAGCAGGATGCGCAGATTGCCGCCGAGCTCCTGCTGGGAGAGCGCCGTCTGGTCGTAGAACGCACTCAGGTCGCCGATGACGCAGGTGACAGCCGGTGCCCAGGCGCACGGACATGCTGTTGGCATAGACGCGCAGTTCGTCGCCGTGGGCGGGCTGTTCGCAGAGCAGTTTGACGGCCAGCATCGAAGAGAAAGTCGGCCTGAAGGCTTCGTGGGCGCGGCGTATGCGTTCGTCGAGCCGGTGCCAGGCTTCAAGGAAAGAGAAATTCGGGCGGCAGTCTGCCATACACAAAGCCTTCAGCACCGTGAGGGGCTCCTCCTCAATGAGCAGCGCGGTGCGGCGGCTCACGTCGTGCAGGGCGCCGTCTTCGCTCACCACGATGTGCTCCACGCTCCCGGGCAGACGGCGCAGCCATTGGCGCAGGCGTTTGCTCACGGTGTTGCCGCCGAGATATATCACCCTTTGGGGCGTCATCTCCGGGGGCATGCCCTCCTGCTCCAGCAGATACATCATGCGGTCGGTGCGCGAAAGGCCCGGGGAGGAGAGTTGGTCGGAGAGCACGACGGCGCGCCCGGAAAGACTGGATATCAGCGCCCCGTCGGTCTCGCTTCTCGTCTGTCCGAGGACCACGGCCAGGCGCTCCTCGGAAGCCAGGCGCGCGCAGAGCTCCGGGCTCCAACGGCTGTAGCGTACGACGCGCTCGGAGGGGAGAGCGGGCTCGGTGAAGCGGAAGAGGGGTTCGCTGACGGGCACGTTGATGTGGACCGAGGGATGAGGCGGTCGCGAGAGGGCGATGAAAGCCTCGTTGACGAGGCGGTTGCAGAGCCAGCGGTCGTCGTCGCTGTGTATCTCGGGCAGGCTGACGCTGAGGCCGGCAAAACTGCCGAGGGCGCCCTGCTGCGGCATCGTCTGTCCGTCGAGCTGCCCGATCCAGGCGGCGGGCCGGTCGGCCGAAATCACCACGATGCCGCGCTGGCGATAGGTGGCCTCGGCAGCGGCAGGCAGTGTGCCCAGCAGCGCCGAGCCGCTGGTGACGCAGACGGCGACGGGTTCGTCAAGCGCCTCGGAGAGGCCGAGGGCGGTGAAGGCCGCCGAGCGCTCGTCGGTGACGGCGTGACAGGTGAGAAGCGGGCACACTTCAAAGTTGTGGGCCAGGGGCGCATTGCGGTTGCCCGGCGAGACCACCACGTGGCGCACGCCGTGCACCGTCATCAGTGCCGTGAGGATGTTGATATGGGGGTATTCACTGTACATGGTCGAACAGTCGGTTGACGGTGTGCATCTTCTGAACCACTTCGGTCCACTCCTCCTCCAGACGGCTGTCGGGCATGATGCCGCCGCCGGCCCAAAGGGTGGCTTCGCCCCGTTGCGCATCGATGGCGGCAGAGCGCAGCGTCACATAAAGGCGGGTGCCCTCCACGGGGTCAGTGGGGCCGCAGAAGCCGCTGTAGTAGCGGCGGTCACAAGCTTCGACGCTGCGGATGAAATCCACCGCCGCGCTGCGCTTCAGACCCGACACCGCCGGCGTGGGGTGCAGCGCGGAGAGCAGGGCGCCGAGGCGCTCCCGCTGCATGCGGAAGTCGAAGACGGTGCAGAGGTGCTGCAGGTGTCCGGCCCGACGGCTTTCGGGACCCCGTTGGCTGCATTGCGTCGAGAAGCGCTCCAGCGTCTGGCGCACGAAACGCTCCACCAACGCCTGTTCGCGCCGGTTTTTCGCGCTCCATTCCCGCCCGGAGAGCGGCATCGTGCCCGCCAGCGCCATTGTGCGCCAGCGGTCGCCCTCACCGTCGAGCAGCATCTCGGGAGAGACCGTGAGCCAGGTGCCCGTGAGGGGGGTGGAGAAGAGCGTCACCATGAAGTCGGGATAGGCGCGGCAGGCCTCGAGGAAGAGGGAGTCGGCACCGGCGTCGTCCAGGTGCACGGGGCGCCGGAGCGAAGCCGCCAGCACCAGTTTGTCGAAGCGTCCGTCGCTGACGGCGCTGTGGAAGGCGCCGAAGCTGCGGCGGTAGTCCTCGGGCACGGGCGGCACGGAGGCCAATCTGTCTCCTGTCATCGGAGGCTGCATGTCCAGCGTGAGGCGCTCCGAGCTGTCCGGACGAACCATCACGACGGGGCAGTCCTCAGAAGGTGTGAAGGGTGCGATGAGAAAGCCGCTGCACCCGTGCAGGTCGTCGAGCGAAGAGAGCACGTCGGGCGCCGAAGAGGAGGAGAGCACGCAGCAGTCCCCGGCTCCGGGCAGTCGGTAAGAGACCCGACAGACGCTATGATGACGGTCTTCGCTCATGGGGAGGGTCAGCGGATGAGGTTGGTCACAGTGGCGACGCTGAGCAGGCGGTCGTCGCGCCCGCGCAACTCAATTTGCCACACATGGGTGGTGGCGCCCAGATGAAGAGCCTGTCCCCGGGCCCTGACGCAATCGCCTTCACGGGCGGCCGCCAGATGGTTGGCGGTGACGGAGATGCCCATGGGGCAGCGGCCTACGAGGGCTTCGACGGACAGGATGCCGGCCAGCGTCTCCTCGAGGGCCAGCATGACGCCGCCGCTCAGAGTGCCGAAGGGCGTGAGGTGTTGGGGGCCGACGGTCAGGCAGAGTGAGGTGCTCCCGCCTTCGTGCGACAGCTCCATGCCCAGATGGCGGTGTAATCCCCCCGTAAGGTCGATGTTGGCAGTTTTCTCCATCGTTTTGCGTATTTCTCACGGCAAAGATACGCAAAATTTTGCGGTTTGGCCATAAAAACGGTGAAAAAAATCACTCACTGCCGATGACGAGGCGGCAGATGCGGTCCTGAAACTGGCGGGCGTCCCACACCGGTGTGTCTTCGTTGATGATGGCGAAGGCATACCAGCGGTCATTTCCGGCATGGATGTAGCCCGCCAGAGAAGAGGCGCCGCGTGTGGTGAGCGTGCCCGTCTTGCAGAAGACGCGGTCCTTGAAAAGCGGCGCACTCATGCGAAACGTGAGTGAGCCCCGGCGCACCGGATGCTGCGGTGTGGCCAGAGCCTCCTTGAGGAGCACCTCCCGGATGTCCTCGTCGCCCCAGGCATAGACCAGCAGGCGCATGAGGAAATGCGCCGTGAGGCGGTTGTCGGGCGAGAGGCCGCTGCCGTCGTTGATGACGAATCCGGCAGTGTCTTCCTCGGGCATCTCCTCGCGGATGAAGGTCCACAGCGACGAGGTGGGGCGCTGGTCGTCGGCAACATGGGAGCCGCCCCAACGGTAGAAGGGATTGTCCACATGCCAGAGCACGGACTCGGCCTTGATGTTGCTGCTGTGGATGAGCATCGGCGCCAGGACGTGGCGCAACGGATGACGCTCCGTGGCCAGAACCTTGGCGCGATATTCCGCAGCGTTGAGGCGGATGCGGCGGGGCAGGCCTTCGAGCCTCGGAAGGGAAGCGCCGACGGGGCGCGGCTTCACGGCAATGCCGGCGCGGGCGAGTTCCCAGAGCAGCGTGCGCCGGACGAAAGGTTCACCGCGCAGGAGCAGCGGCAGACGGTTCCAGGGGATGTCCCAGGGAGCAGCCGTCGGGTGGGGGCGCAGGGTGTCGCTGCGGGCCAGGTCGAGCACGACATCGCCCTCGATGCGCTGAATGCCGCGCCGCTGAAGAACATCGACCATGGGTTCGAACGACTCGAAGAGCGGATCGTCGTCACCCTCAAAGATGAGGTTGCCGTAGAGCGTGCCGCGATGAATGATACCGTCGGCCAGCAGCCGGCTCTCGAGGACGGCATTGGGCCCCAGACGCTTGAGTGCCGTCACCGCCGTCAGCAGTTTCATGCACGAGGCGGGAATCATGAGGCGGCTGGCCTGTTGCTCAAACACCGTCTCTTCGGCGGTGAGGTCGTAGAGGGCGATGGCCGTCTTGGCGGAGTCCACCTGCCAGAAGGGCAGGCGCTCCCGGAGCGGATTTTCGGCGGAGACGGTGACGGTCTCCGTCTCCGCGGATGCGCTTCGGTCGCGATGCGCCGTCCACACATCCCAAAGCCCTTTGACACACCAGACAGCAAACAAGAGCGCGACACACCACAGGGTGCGTCGCACGCTTTTCTTAAGCCTTCTCTTTTTTCTTTTGGTCGGTCGGGTGGCGATGGGATTATATTGTTTAGAAGTCGGGGAAATCTTTGTTGCCCTCGGGCGTCACCGCGATGCACTCCATCTCGATAAGCCAGGAGGGGCGGCATACGGGTGCCAGAGTGAACACCGTCGGAATCTCGGGCAGGCGCTCGCGGAACATGCGGCTCACGACATCATAGTCGGAAATGTCGCGCAGATAGACAATAATCTGCATCACGTCGGCGAAGCTGCCTCCGCCTTCGGCCAGGAGCGCCTCCACGTTGTCCCACATGCGCAGGGTCTGCTTTCGGATGTCGCCCTCGTGGAGCACCTCCCCCCTGTTGTCGATGCTGGCCGTGCCGGAGATGAGCAGATGGCTGCGGTCGCCGTATTGCATGCGGGTGCCGCGCTCGAAGGTGACGCCGTACTCGTCCGTGCGGTTGAGGTGGCTCAGGGCGTAGAGATACTGCTGCTGCTCCGGACGGAAGCCCTTCAGGGCATAGCTGCCGAACTGGATGACGGCACGCGTGTCGGAGGGGTTGCCGCCGATGCCGGTGGAGGCAATGTAGTGTGTGTTGCGCGAAAGGCCTTCGCGCTCGAAATTCTCGCGGCGGGCCACCACCATACCTTTATAGGAGGTGTCCACGTCGCGCACGAAAAACCAGGTGCGGATGCAGTTGGCCTCCATCGTCTCGCCGCGCCCGGCGAGCAGCTGTTCGTAGTCTTCGAGCAGGGTGCGCGTCTGGGCGTAGCTGCTGCCTTCGGGCACCGTCATGCCCATCGTCCAAAGGTGTTCGTAGCCGTTGTGACGCACCAGGGTGGAGTTTTGTCCGTCGGCGTGTAGCTCCACCTCGGTGCCCCGCTGGAGGTAAAGCCAGAGGGCCAGCTTGCTGCCGTCGAGGGGCGGCTGTTGGATGTAGGAGACGGTGCAGCCGTCGGGGTCCTCATGCATGAGGGGTTGCTGGTTGGTGCCGTCGGAGAGGAAGTAACGCTTGAAGACGATTCGGGCGCCCCGGATGTCATCGCGGGCAAGCAGTCGGCGTCCAGCCTCAATGAGACGGTCGTATTGGTTTTGAAAGAGTTCCCCGCGCGGCTCCACGTGCAGCATTGCGTGCCATTCGGCCGCACCCCCTTCGGGGCAGAACGAAGACAACTGCACGGAAACGCCGAGGCTTTCAAACGGAATCAATTCATATTTCATCGGTGCAAAGGTACAAAAAAAATTAGGAGTTAGAGTCTTTTGGCGGCAGCGATTTTATCCACTCGTCGATAAACGCACGTAAAACGTCCGTATCGACACCGAGTTTGTGGAGGATTTCCACATGGTTGACGTGGAGGACATCCGCGCCGCTCTCAGCCAAAATTTGGTGCAGAAGGCTCTCCTCGGGATTGCCGCCCGAGACGCGCAGCACATTGGGATTGGAGGCGGCGGGCACATTGACCAGCATTGACATGCTGTGGCCCTCGGTCAGATTCAGGCCGCGTGCCGACTGGTTGCCGCCGCCGTGACAGCGGATGCAGGCCTCGTTGAAGAGGCCCGTCTGCAGGCAGGCTGCAGGCGTCAGCGCGCGGAGAACGCTCTCCAGGCGGATGGTGTCCTGAGGCGGCAGGGAGGAGGGGTCCGCACGTTGCAGCGAGAGGACCTTTTTGCGCAGCGTGTTGGTGACGCAGAGTTCGACGGTGGAGACGGTGTCGCTCAGTTCGGACAGCATCACGCGCACCCGTCCCTCCGCAACGTCGGAGGACGAGAGGATGCGCTGGCCCATGGCGTAGTCGCCGGAGGAGGAGAAAGCCGCCAAAGCGATGTTGTAGCCCTCGGGCAGCTCTTCCCAATCATCGACGGAGCCGGTAAGCAGCGCCGTGCGTCCCGTTGACGTGCGGCGATACACCTCATGCACGTCACCGCTGTCGCATGAGGCTGTCAGCAGGAGCAGAAGAAAGAGATAATGGAAATGTTTCATAACTGTGCGGGAAACCTGTCCTCAGAAAGAGTATTGCAGTTGTACGGTGGCCATGTGGGTGGCAATGCCCAGGTCGTCGTTGTCGCGGTCGAGTTGCGTGGCATGGCCCCAGCGTCCGGTGTACTGATACATGCCGGTGAGCTTGAGGTTGCACTTGTTGATGTAGTAGTTGAGCACCACGCCGGGGGAATTCAGGAATCCGTCGCGGTCGGTGCCGTTGCGGTCGAACATGTCCCAGCGCACACCGCCCTGGAGGCAGGGCAGGAAGAAGTAGCCCAGCTGGGCATAGCCGCCGTAGAAATTGTATTTCTCGGCAATCTTCTGCCGCTCCGTGAAGCTGACGTGCATCCAGTAGGCCTCGAAGCCCACGTACCAACGGTTGTAGAGCATGGAGAACTCCACGCCGAGGCGTGAGTCGTTGGTGCTCTCGCTCTCGCTCTCGACATTCACGCCGCCGCTGACGGCGAACTCCATGTGGCGTCCGCGCAGCATGTGGGTGTTGCCCTGCGTCTTGGGCATGCGGCCCCAGGGCATGAAGCTGATGCGTCCGGCATAGAGCAGGGCCGGGATGTGCCAGTCGTCAGAGAGGGTTTTGGTGGCCATGTTGACGTTGCTGCCCGTGCCGTTCCACAGGCCGACCTCATAGCCCATCAGCCACTCGTTGCGGAAGCCGGGAGCGGTCTCTCTCACATTTTTTGCTTTGCTCAGACGGGCCACGCCGTGATACGACACACCCAGGTCGAAGCCCGTGCCGACAGCCGGATTCACGGCATTCAGCGAATAGGGCATGATGACGGTGGAGATGAGTGAAGTGGGCAGGACGGGGAAGAGCGTTTCGCCCAAAGTTGTCAGATAAGCGTGACTGAAAGGCGTTTTGAACTTGCCCACACGGAAGCGGGCGGCGTCACTGATTTTGTAGTCCACCCAGGCCTGCTGCAGCACATTGCCGCCGCTGCCGGCGGCATTCACGCAGATGTTGTAGTCCAGACGGCCGAATGTGGTGCCTGTGAAGCCGATGATGGCGTAGGGCACGCTGAAGCCGGAATTGGCCACATTGTCCTGGTTGTAGGCCTTGTCCAGTCCCTCGTCGTCGTAGTAGTTGAACATGCCGCGCGTCTGCAGGAAGAGATAGGGCTTGAAGACGAACTTGCCGTCTTTCGACAGCAATGTGAAGCCGCGGTCGTCGGCGATGCCTGTGACGCCGTTCTCCATGTCGATATGCGGCGATTCGTGTTCCAACTGCCACACTTCCGTGTTGAGCTTGTTGTATTGGATGCCTTTCTCACCCTCGGCATACAAGACGGTCGAGAGGCTGGCAGACAGAGCCAAAAAGAGGATTTTTTTCATTGTTATGAGTGATTTTTATGTTGTCGGGATTAAAGGGAACTCAGGAAACTCTGAAGTGCGCGGCGCTTCCTCCAGTCCATCTTGGCGTAGAGCATCTTGGAGGCCTGGCCTTCTCCGCCGTGCCACATGATGGCTTCCTGGAAATTGCGGGCACGTCCGTCGTGGAGGAAATAGGTGTGGCCGTTGACGGCCTGCTGCAAGCCGATGCCCCAAAGCGGTGTGGTGCGCCATTCGTTGCCGCGTGCCAGCCCGGAGACATAGTTGTCGTTGAGGCCGACGCCCATGATTTCGCTGCCCATGTCGTGGATAAGATAGTCGCTGTAGGGGTGAATCTCCTGTCCGCCCAGCCAGGGCAGCTCGGTGCCCATGAGCAGGGTGGCGCCGCGGGGACGTGTGTGCAGCGTGGTGACGTGGCACAAATGGCACTTAGCTTCATAGAAGGCGGCCTCTCCGGCCTTAATCCATTCGCGCTGGGTGCGGGTTTCTGTTTCGGAGCCGTCCCACTTGCTGTAGGTCTGCCGTGCGGTGGTGCTGCCCAGTCGGCGGGCCGGCACACCCAGTCCGTGGAGGTAGAAGTCCACATCCTCCATGTCCTCGGCGGAGACTTCCAACTGATCGTAGAGAAGCCCCATCATGCTGCCTTCCTGCATCTGCAGTTGTCCTTCGCAGATTTCTTCGGGGTAGCGGCTGTTGGTGACACCCATGTCGGAGGAGAAGCCCAGTTCGACGGTGAGGTCCTGATGCTGGGCCTTGTTGCCGGACAGGCCGATGTCGTAGACGCCCTTCTCGGTGACATAGTTGCAACGGCCGCTGATGCCGTATTCGGGATAGTTGCTGCGGGCGGCGAGTTGCTTGATTTCCTCCCGGTCAATCGCCATCATCTGGCCCATGCCCACATGGCGCAGCGGGATGCGCACGCTGCAGAAAAGTTCGTCGGGGTCAATGGGGTCGGAGGTGTTGCCGTAGTTGGCATACCAGTCGGTGATGGTGTACTCGGGATAGACCAGCGAATAGAGCTCGCCGTCGGGCAGACGGAAGTTTTCGGAATGCCAGTCGCACTTGAGTTTGCCCTCGGCACGGACGCCGTAGATGGACTGGTCGTGAAGTACGCGGCCGTAGTTTTGGAAGAATACGCCGTTCTTGCGCGTCACATAGACCAGCATGCTGCTGAATCCGTATTGGCCTGACCCGTAGTCGCCGTCGCTGTTTTGTGTCCACAGGGCGGGCTTGGTGCGTCCGGAGCCTCTGTGGCAGCTTTCGCAGGAGTAGCCCGCATAGACCGGGCCCAGGCCGGTGGCCTGTGTACTCTCGTTTTTATAGTATCGGTCTCCGCGCGTGAAGCGGATGAGGTTGGCAGAGTTTTCTATCACCCAGGGGGCCTCGTTGTCGTAGGCTCCGCTGCCGGTGAAAAAGGTGGTGGAGGTGCCGGCTGAGAGCACGCGGTCTTCGGGCACCTCCTCTATTACTGTGATGCCGTCATCGTTCTCGCAGGAGACGATGACGGCAAGTAAGGCGACCCATACAGCCGCCTTATGCTGCTTGAATTTGAACATTATATCAGTTTATGCATGTGTATGTTTACTGTGCCACCTTTCTGGGAGCACCGTTCTTGAAGAGCAGGAACTCCAGCGTGTGGAAGCCGCGCACACTCTGTGCAGCCTCGATGGCCTTGTCCTCTTCTTTGTAGTTGCCGCTCCAGTTCAGGCTGCCGAAGTTGCCGTTCTTAAGGATGTTGACAATGGCGTCCTGGTCCAAAGGCCAGGAGTCCATATTGGGATCCAAGCCAAGGTCGGCCACGGGGCCGAAGAGGAAGGCCTCACTCGTCTCCCAGGGAGCACGGGCATCCAGCCAGGCCTGGCAGGCTCTTTCAAACCCGGCATTGCCGGGATTGGCGGCGAAAGCGCGGATGGCGTTGTTCAGGGCGACGGTCTTCTCTTTCAAATCCTCATAAGTGGGTAAAACGACGTTGCTGACATACTTCTCGGCAATCAGCTTGAACTCATCTTCGTTGACATGTTCTTCAATGTAACTTTTCAGATTCTCATCCAAAACAGTTGTCAGGTCGGCGCAGACCTCCATCGCCACTTCCACCTCGGGAGCGTTGATGTGGTTGCGGAAGGGGTCGGGGATGGCCCAAATGGCGTTGGCAGCATTGGTGATGGCATCATCAACTCTGCTGAAAAGAGCGGGATTGTTATCTTTTACATATTTGGCCAGTGAATGGTCGGCAATGGATTTGTCGCGTGAGCCGTAGAAGGCATTGCGGACGGAGTAGATGTTGTTGCGGTAGTCCTGACGGCTGTGGTAGCTGTACCACGACTCCACGGCATAGAGGGCCTGGGTGGTCTTGCCGGCCGTATAGAGGCTGTAGGGATCACCGATTTTGGCCACGCCCACCTCGTTGGCGATGTCGGTGCAACCGTCGATGATCTGCACCATAATGTCATTGTAGGTGGCATAGGTCTCGTTGGTGGTGGTGAAGGTGTTCTTGTAGGGCTCGCTGCCGTTGTTCCATTCGTTATAGAGCTTAGTGGCATCCTGAGTCAGGAGGTTGGCCACGTTAATCATGTAGTTGTTCCAATTGGCTTGGTTGGCCTGCCAATACTCAATATCGGCAGCGGCAGCGGCAGTGGCAGACGTGTCGGGGAGCGTGTTGATTATCGTCGGGTCGTCATCGTCACCGCAGGAAACGAGGGTTGTGGTGCAAAAAGCAGTCACTGCCATAAGGGCATACTTAAAATACTTTTTCATGTCTTTAATTTTAATATTTTATTCAGGTTGATTTGTTCCGTTACATAATCTTGGCTTTCAGGGCATCCAACTCTTTTTGTTGCTGCTCCAGACGGCGGTTCATGTCCTCAATGACAGCCTTCTCTGCAGCTTCACGTTTGGCTGCTCTTTTTGCTTTGTGGGCTGCCCAGCGGGCCTGAGAGGCCTTGTCGCCGAAGAACCATCCCGTGAAGGCAACGCCCAAAGCGAATTCGTTCTCACTGTTGTAGTCGCCGCCGCCGATGCTGCGTGTGGTGTAGTCGGCCTTGACAACGAGGAAGGGCAGAGGTTTGTAGTTGATACCGGCCGTCCACATGCTCACTCTGAAGCGCGGGTCGGCGAGCTCGGGTGCCTCGACCTTCTCTTGGGGATTGTAGTATTCGTAGCGTACGAAAGGCGTGATGTCGGGCATCTTGGGGTTTCGCACAAAACCCTTGATGCGCAGGCCGGCCTCGCCGCCGTAGCTGACGGCCACCTCGCCTACGGGCGTCTTGCGGCTGTAAGGTGTGCCCTTGCCAAGTTTGTTGTTGGCCACACCTACTTTATAACTGTTGTCCAAATGGCCGCGTAGCACATTGGCGCGGGCCACAACCCAACGGTTGCGATACTGTGCGTCCACGCTCCAGATAACGAGCGGTGCGGAAAAAGTGTAGTTGGCCGTCTTGCTGGCGTCGGCATTGCGTGTGCAGTCGTTGCAATAGTACACACTGGCGCCCAGGCGCAGGCCGGGGATGCCGCGATAATTCAGACGGACCACATAGGCCGGTGAAGTAAAATTATCCACCTCGAAGAGTCCCTGTTTGCCGTCGGCTACCCACGTCTTACGCTGAAAGCCGTTCACATTGAGGCCGCCCACCAGCAGTGCCTCCCAATTGAACGAGGCCCAACGCTTGCCGAACTGCCCAAAGAAGGCGATGCCGGTTTCGTGCCAGGTGTTGGGGATGAGAGAAGATTCTCCTTCGGGACGCACGGTGCCGAAGAAATTGACGGGTTCGTGGTGGGTGTTGGTCAGGCCGACGGGCACAATCATGTGACCTGCCCGTACGTTGAAGAATTGGTTGAGGTGGTAAGTGATGTGAAACTGCTCTAGGGCGACTTCGCCGCCTTTTTCCACTTCCGTCTCATACTCAAACTGGTTCTCGCCTTCCTCTATTTCAATGGCGGTGCCGGTGCCTCCGGCTTCAAATTCGACCTCAACACCCAGGTTCCAGTGTTTGCTGAACTTGTAGTCGCCGGCAATCACAAAGCGGGGGATGGCAATGGTGTTGCGATTCTCATGGGTGGCACCGAAGCCGGCATTGCGCATGCGATCCGTCTTATAGTTTTTGAAAGCGGCAACCATTTCGCCGTAGCCGCCCAGGCGCCAGCGGTCGTAGCTGTTCCATTCCGTGCTGTCCGTGTTCCATTGTGCAGCTGCTGTCTGGGCCATGGCAAGACCCACGACAGCAGCCATCATCTTATGCTTCATTTCACTCATTTTGCATGTTGTTTTCGTTTTCCGGCTGCAAAGGTACGGGCTTTTTTCCATCTCTGCAATACACAAAATTTATGATTTATTCACACATTTGAATACCTAAAAGTGGGTAAATGTGGGTGGCGGAATTCAAAACGACGGAAGTTCTGCACGGAATACTCAACAATTTTTCATACCTTTGCACCCAAAATCAGGTATAGCTATGATTGAGAAATATCATGCGGGAGACCCTCTGAGCGACCTCATCAGCGACGACTATCGTATGCTGCAGATTCTGTCCCGCTTCAATTTGGCTTTAGGTTTCGGCGATCGCACTGTGGCGGACGCCTGCAAGTCAAGCAATGTGGATGCCCCGACCTTTTTGGCCGTAGTCAATTACGTCAAGGCTGGCGGGAAGGCGCATGTCAGAGAATTGGTTGAAGATGTCAACGTGGGCGCGCTCATGGACTATCTCAAGCGTTCCCATACCTATTTTGTGGATTTCCGCCTTCCGGCCATTCGCCGAAAGCTCATCGAAGCCATCGACTGCTCCAGCAATCAAATAGCTTTTCTCATCCTCAAATTCTATGACGAATATGCCGCAGAAGTCGGCCGTCATATGGATTACGAGAACAAGCATGTGCACTCTTATGTGGAACGTTTGCTGCAGGGAAAGCTGCCGGAAGGCACAGCCCGTTTCGCTCAGTTAATCCACCAACATCAGGATAATCACGACAGCATCGAAAAGAGCGGCAGCGAACTCAAGAGCATCATCATCAAATATTATCCCTCTGACTCCAATGCCACCCTGCTCAACGAGGTGCTGATGGATATCTACATGATGGAGGAGGAGCTTCAGATACACTGCCAACTCGAAGATTCTCTCTTTGCCGAAAGCGTAGAGCGCCTGGAAGAAGAAGTGCGCCAGCGTCCTGCAACCGCCGGTGATGACAGAGAGGAGGGAGAAGACAACAGCTCCGACGGCCTGTCAGAGCGCGAAAAGGAAGTCATCGTGGAAGTTGTGCGCGGGCGCTCCAATAAAGAAATCGCGGAGCACATGTTTATCTCAGTCAACACCGTGATGACCCATCGTCGCAACATTTCGCGCAAGTTGCAGATTCACTCTCCTGCCGGCCTGACCATATATGCCATCGTCAACGGGTTGGTGAAGCTTGATGACGTGAAGCTATAAGCAATAGTGTCCGCCGGCCCCCTGACGGACGAGGCCTTTCAGTTCCATTGAGAAAAGCAGAGCGCTGACGTCCCCCACGGGCATGGCGCAACGTTCGCAGATGTCGTTGAGGTGCAGGCCTTCAGAGTTGCGCAGCGTGCTGATGATGCGTTCTTCTTCAGGCGTTAGGTTGGGGAAGAGTTCCTGCTGAATGCCGTCTTGCCGAACCTGTTGGCGCAGCAACTCGTTAGGCCAGTTCATCGTTTCTAACAAGTCATCAACGCAGAGTGCCATGTGTGCCATCTGTCGCTGTATGAGCCTGTTGCAACCTTCTGACTGAATATCGTTCACGCGACCGGGGCAGCAAAACAGGTCTCGGTCGTAGTCGTGAGCGAGTCGCGCCGTCACCATACTGCCGCTTTTCTCTGCCCCCTGCACGATGAGAGTGGCATCGGCCATGCCGGCCACGATGCGGTTGCGTTGCACAAAATAGCTTTTCTCAATATGTGTGCAGCTCACGAATTCCGTAATCAGTCCGCCGCCCAGATTGATCATCTCCACGGCAGTCTGTCGGTGGTCGGCGGGATACACCTGGTCAAGTCCGTGTGCCATAACGCCGACGGTGGGTAGTCCGCCCTGTAGTGCTGCCCGATGTGCGTGGACATCCACCCCATAGGCCAGTCCGCTGACAATCAGTGTTCCGGGACACTTTTGAGCGAGTTCACGGATGAAAACATCACACATCTTGCGTCCGTATTCCGTGATGTGGCGTGTGCCGACAACGGCCAGGACACGGGTGGGATTCAAATCCACATCTCCCAAAGCGAACAGGACAACCGGAGCATCGGCGCACTGCTTCAGGCGGGTGGGATAATCGTTGTCCGTAAAGCAGATGCAGCGGATACGGTTTTTCTCCACCCAAGCCATTTCCTCCTCGGCGCGGGCCATGAAGGAAAAAGCCATCTCGCGCACTGACGGATGCCGGCAGGCTTCTGTCGCGCTGCCGCATTCTTTCACAAGTTGACATTTCAACCGCAGCACGGGTCGTGTGCACAGAGAGAGTGCTATACTCGAGACCTGCTCTTCCGTCATATGCGTTTGCGCCCTCCTCTGCGTTCGAAGTGCTGATAGTCTTTCAGGCTGCGCCAGTGTCCGCCCCAGGTGAACCCCCTCTTGCGAAACGCCTTATAGCAGGCGTCCTGTTCGTTAATGACGTGAGGCGTTTTGGGGATTGGGCCGCCTTTTGTGCGAGGTTTGGCCACAGGGTTGTCTTTGGGGTTGATGTCGATGGCCAGCCCTCGGGCATGACAGGAAAGAGATTGGGTGCCCGCCACGTTGCGGTAGCAAAACGCCGATGTGTTGTTGGCTGCCATGGAGGCATCGTCGTCCGCACCGAAATCATCAATGAGACGCACGCTGTGAATAGGGTAGTGTGCCAGGTAGAGTTCTTCGAAGATGTCGCGGAGGTCATCCGCAATGAGGGCGTTGCACACCAGCTCTCCCGTCGTTTCATGCCCTTCCATATTCCAATGACGCACACACACGTGGCGCAGGTCGCTCAGGGGTATGGGGCAGTCTTCAGGATAGGAGCCGCCCTCTCGCATACGCCTGGCTAAAGCCTCGGATACCGGCTCAACGGAAAAGCCTTCCAAGGCACAGGCGTGAAAAATAGTGCACCACGTCAGAAGCGTGAGCAGGTACAGTCTTCCTTTCATCTAATAAAGCAGTGGTGCTGCGCAACGGCTTAAAACAGCACGATGCCGCTTTGGGGGCCGACAGTCAATTTCACCAGACCCTTCTTGTCGGCAGTGACGGCAGACTGTGCGGGAGTCTTACCGTCGGCACCGTCGCTGACCATTTGCCACTGTCCCCGGGCTGCTTTGCCGCCGGGCAGTTGGGCTGAGAGAATCGTGCTGTTCAAAAGATTGAGATCAAGCGTCAGAGTCTTGGCTTTTTTCTCTGCATTCATCACGGCCACGTACCACTTGCCGTCCATGGCCTGACGGGCCAGAACGCAGTATTTGCCGGGATATCCGTCAATCAGCCTCGTGTCCTGCCACTGTGTGGGCACCTGCTTCATAAACTCAATCTCAAAGGCGGGCGCCTCTTTGAGGTCCAACGGCGTGAGCGCAAAGTTCTGCACGATGTTTTGGAATGCAATGGCGGTGGCCAGCTCAAAACAGTCGCCCACGATGCGGGTGCGTCCGCCTTTGCCGCTGCGGGTCAGATGGCGTTGCAGGATGGTGCCGCCAAACTCCATGCTGCCCACGGCATTGCGGATGAAGGGGTGCAGGCAGGCGTTCTGTCCTTCCATGTTGTCGTAGTGTTGGTTGAACACCAGATTTTCAGAGGCCAGAACGGCTTCACTGCCGACATAGTTGGGATACATACGCTCCCAGCCTCTGGGCAGTGTGCATCCGTGGAAGATGACTTGGATGCCGTAGTCGTTGGCGTCGGAAAGAATCTGTTCATAGAGGCGTATGGTTTCCTGCTTGTCGCCGCCGAAGAAGTCCACCTTGATGCCCTTCACGCCGTGTCGGGCAAGCCAAGCCATCTCCTTTTTGCGTACAATGGGTGAATACATACGGTGTTTGGCACACTGCGGGGCATCGTTCCATCCGCCGTTGGAGTTGTACCACACGAAAGGAGCCACACCTTTAGACTTGGCATAGGCGAACAGTTGTTCCATGCGATCGCGTCCTATGTTGGTCTCCCAGCCGCCGTCGATGAGGCAGTATTCCCATCCGAGCGCGGAGGCCAAATCGATAAATGCAACCTGATCGTCATACACGATACTCTCGTCCTGCCAGATAATCCAGCTCCAGGTGCTGCGTCCCCCCTTGTAGTCCTGCGAAGGAGCATAGAGCTCCTCCACAACGTCCCAAGTGACGGTGGATTCCACCACGGGTGCCAGATTGGGGGCCAAGGTGACGGTGCGCCAGGGGGTTGTGCCGGGCAGTCCCATCTGGGCGCCCGTGCTGCCGAAGCCGTTGTTCTCTTCGGGCATGGGGAAAGCGATGGTGAAAAGACCTTCTTTCGTGCCTTCAGACAGATGGCTGCCGCAGTAGCGTCCGTCCAGTCCGGTTTCGGAGATTTCCACCCATCCTTTCTCTCCTACGCGGAAGAGGCAGGGGAACGTCCAACCGTGGCCGTATTTGGATGGGGTGCCCATCGGAACGTCAAGCACGTATTCTTCCTCATAGGAGGGCTTGGTGCGTTTCCAACCGATAAGTGCGTCGCTTTGGGGGCTGATGAAGCCGGTTGCATCGTTCGGAAGATTGAAGCCCGTTGCTTCGCCGTTGACCACCAAAGCGGCGTGTTCGCCCTGAATGGGCAACTGATAACGGAAAGCCAACTTGTGGTCACCTACCCACATCTCCAGTGTGAAGGGTTTTTGTCCTTCGGCGTGAAGGGGGAACAGAGCAACGGTATAATCGGCGCTGACTTGGTGCTTTTTGCTTTGGCGAAGAGTATAATTTACCGTTCGGGTGCTGATGATTGGCTCACCGCTGGCTTCCAGGTTGCGGGAGAAATCGCCTTCGTTGGTGTAGAGACCCAAAGGGCTGGGCTCCAGCAGCTCGACATAGTCTCGGCTCTCGTTGTGAAGGGTGTAGCCGGCGCTGTAGGTCAGTTGGCCTCGGTTGAGGCTGACTATGACCTTGGTGTGGCGGTCGGGGCTTTCGACAGTCCATGTGGCATCGTCCAACTCTCTTCGCTCCTGAGCTGAAGCGGCGGTGCACCAAAGTGTTACCAACAATGCCGTTAACGTGCGGCAGACGGTGAGAATTTTTGTTTTCATCGTGTTTCCCAAAGGTAGTGTATAAGTCTTAATTCCTGTGTCTTGTAAACGTCACCCCACTCTTCGTTGCAGAGCTCCATGTTGTCGCCGTTGGCATCGAAGAAATCCAGGATTTCCTGAGTGTCCTGCTGCTCAATGACCTCATCTACAAAATAGCGTATGTTGAAACGGTGGCCTGACTGAAGCATTTTTTCCAACTCGTCCAAGATGGAGTCAAAATCCAGGTGCTCCTGTTCGGCAAACTCGTCCAAAGCGATTTTGCGGTCAATGGCCCGGATAAGTTTTATTTGCAACCGGGTGTGTTCACTGCTGACGTGGGCCAGTTCTCCGTTGCCACGCCTTTGAGAGAGCACGATGGACAATTTCATGGACAGTTCATCATCGTTGGCGGTCTCTTCGGGGTGCACTTCAATGGCAGTGGGATTTTTGCGAAATTTTCTGCCGGCAGGCGTAATGGCAACGGTCTTGCTCTTTGCCGGCTTGGTCTTGACCAACCCTTCGTGCACGGCCTTCTCTGTCATCACCAGCCAGAAGTTGTCGTCCTCGCCGGCGGCAGAGGTCAATTGTCCGGCCAGTTGCTGCCGGGTTATGGGTTCCTCCTGTTGCAGAAGAACGTCCAAAAGTTTTACGATATGAGCGTGTATATCCATACAATATATTATTCTTGAACAAACATGCCCCGCTGCTTCATTACTTCAATATCCTCTGCATCCAACATCTGTTCCAAGCGCATGGTTTTATTGTGGTCATTGAGGTAGCTGCGGCGGGTCTTCTTCCGGTAGTTTTTGTCAGCCAGAGACAATGTTGACTGATTGTTTCGACACTGAATGCCCATGAGCGAAAGTAGGGTTGGGTAGACACAGTCGGTTTGCAGGGGGTCTCCCTGTCTGCCGGCCATGAGGGCAACACGTTCGCCGTGCAGTGCCTTGTAGGCATCGCTCGTCCAGCACAGTAGCGGAACATGCAATTGGTAATAGGAGGGGTAGGGCGATGCATGCATATACATATTACGATGATCGTCAAAAATGTCCTCACCGTGGTCGCTCACGTAGAGCATGGCGGCCGGCCGGCCGGTGGAGTCAAGGGCGGCGATGAAGTCTGCCAGTAAGCCGTCGGTCATTCGTATGGCGTTGTCGTAGGCATTGATGAGCACATCGCGCGTGTCCTTGCTGGACTTTATGATTTTGTCAGGCTGGAAAAATGCTTCTTCCCGAGTGTAGCGATCGCTGTAAGTGGGATGAGCCCCATAGGTGTGAATCACCATGAAGAATCTCTCGCCGGTGTGACGCCGTAGTGCATCTTTGAACAAGGGCACCAGGAGATTGTCGTGGGGAGAGCCGTGCAGCGAGTCACGTTGAAAGCGCACTTCGCGGGCTTGTTCTCCGAGGAAATCGTTGAAAGAGTGGTTGCGTGGCTCGTTGGAAAGGAAAGCTGTGGCCCAACCTGCTTCGTCAGCTGCAGCGAGAATGCCCTTGGATTCGTAAAGCACGTCGAAATCTTCCGCTGTTGCGGCAGTCAAAATGATGGGTACACTCTTGTGTGTGGTGTTGGATTGCGACATGCAGTCGGTGAAAATCAGAAGATTGGGGGTTTGGGCCAGGCGCGGTGTTGTTTCGCGCCCGTAACCGAAGATGCTCCAATTGGTGGCGCGTGATGTCTCGCCCACCACCATCAGCACCACTTCGGGGATGGTGTCGCTGTCGGATTCGGTCACGCCGAAGCGGAAATCCTTGACGCGATCCACATATTTCGCGCTCAACTTTGCCCGGTCAAGTGCCAGCTTAAAATTGTAGCACACGTTCACCGGGAAGAAGTCGTCCATGAAGTGGTAGTCTTTGTTGCCCAGCGCCATAGCGGTGGGAATAAGGGCTACGGCGAGCATCGCCCAACCCCCCTGTCTCATTTTTCTGAGGAACTTGGGGTTGTAGGGTTCTTCGCGCTTTACATGGCTTATGGCATAGATGAGTGTGGGCAGATATATGATACACACAGCCACCACCGACGGATAAATCTGCGTCAGCATCTCTCCAGCCTCATTGGGCGATGTCGTGGTCAGGGTGAGCCACATGTCCACACCGATGACACCGTGTCCGTAGAGATAACCCAAGACAATTTGAAAAGCTCCGAGAAAGGCGAAAGGAAAAGCCCAAAGGAAGGCTTTTGACGGTTTCTTGAAGGCCAACAAAAACAGCCAGTAAAAAGCGAGCGGCAACAGAATCAGAACAACTTTCCCTATACCCACCATGCGCTCCGTAACGCACACATCCAGTTGCGGAATGAGCAAAATGATGAGGTAGAGATAGAAAAGCCTGCGTGGCGTCATGTCCGTTGGGCGGAATGAAAGTTATCCTAAGTAGCCTCTGAGCAGGCTGTTCTTGTTGGCGGCGCGCAGTTTGCGGATGCTCTTTTCGCGAATTTGGCGGACGCGTTCGCGGGTCAGGCCGAACTTGTCACCGATTTCCTCCAGGGTGAGTTCGCTGCCGTCAATGCCGAAACTAAGTTCGATGATGGCACGCTCCCGTTCGCTCAAGCATTCCAGCGCACGGCTGATCTCTTTTGAAAGAGACTCGCGCATGAGAATGTTGTCGGCCGTGGGAGAATCCGGATTGGTCATGACGTCCAAGAGGCTGTTGTCTTCGCCCTCAACGAAAGGAGCGTCCACGCTGACGTGACGGCCACTGGCGCGCAGGGAGTCGGCAATTTTGTCGGGCTGCTCATCCACCATCTCTGCCAGTTCTTCTGCGGAGGGCTTGCGCTCATGTTCCTGCTCAAACTTGGTGATGGCTTTGGAAATCTTATTGACGGCGCTGACCTGATTCAACGGCAGGCGCACAATGCGCGACTGCTCGGCCAGAGCCTGCAGAATGGTCTGTCGAATCCACCAGACAGCGTAGGAGATAAATTTAAAGCCTCGCGTTTCGTCGAATTTCTCTGCGGCTTTAATCAGACCCACATTGCCTTCGTTAATCAGGTCGGGCAACGACAGACCCTGGTTCTGATACTGCTTAGCCACACTGACAACAAAACGAAGGTTGCTTTTGACCAATTGGTCCTGAGCTTCGCGGTCACCGCGACGGATGCGCTGCGAGAGCTCCACTTCTTCCTCCACGGTGAGCAACTGCTCGCGGCCAATCATTTGCAGATAGCGATCCAGGGAAGCAGAGTCACGTGAGGTGATACTTTTGGTTATTTTAAGCTGTCTCATGCTATATATATAGGAATCTCAATCAAATTATTTCAAATTTGCGCGGCAAATGTATAACATTTTTCCGAACCTACCAAATTTTATTTGAAAAATACATAAAAAAAAGAAGGTTGTCTCACGACAACCAATCTTTTACTAACCTTAAATCTAATACCATGAAAAACACGGTGCAAAGGTACGGCTTTTTT
>CADAVI010000033.1 GCA_902791295.1 uncultured Bacteroidales bacterium
AGACGGCCTGCGCCAGTTGGCTGACGGTGTTGGTGACGAGCTGGTGGCCCATGTTGTTCCACATGTTGGCCCGCGTGTAGAATCCCGTGACGGCCTTCGTGAAGATGCGGCCGAAGATGACGGTGAAGAGGTTCTGCGAGAGGGTGTTGACGGCGTTGGTCAGGAAGATGTTCACCCCGAAGCGCATCATGCCCCTGACGGGAGCGAAGTCCCATGAGAGCGAAGGGCGCCAGGGGCAGCAGACGAAGCGCCCGGCGGTGGTGATGCCAATGTAGGAGAGCTGCTGCACGACGAGGGCCCAATGGCGGCCTCCGGCGAAAGCCACCGCGATGCCGGCGAGGCCCGAGAGCGTCAGCGCGGAGATGCCGATGAGAGCGATCTCGCGGTTGCACAGGTTCTTCCTGAGCCACGCGCCGGAAGGGATGCCGAGGGCGGCGATGAAGAAGCCGAGAAAGAGCACGCGCGAGAGGGGCACCAGTTCGCCGGCGCGGTAGAAGGCCGCAATGAGCGGCGCTACGGCGAAGAGCAGCAGATAGAGGGAGAGGCTGACGGCGGCGGAAAACCAGAAGACGCTGTTGTAGTCGCGCGCCTCGGGCCGTCTGAGGTTGATGAGGCTCTGGGTGAAGCCCGCGTCCTGCAGGTTGCCGGCCAAAGCGGAGAAGACGGCCAGCACGCCCACGATGCCGTAGTCGCCCGGCGAGAGCAGACGGGCCAGGAAGACGCCGATGACGAGGTTGAGCAGCTGCGTAGCGGCGCTGTTGACGCCGCTCCAGGCCAGCCCCTGCGCGGTGCGCTTCTTAAGGTCGCGGGACTCGTTCATGCGAAGGAGAGTTGGTCGGGACGGTGGTTTTGCTGCTCCTCCTTGGGGATGACGCGGCGCAGGTTGCGGTAGTGACGGCGGAGATAGGTCTCCAGGTCACTGGGCGCCCACACCGTGAGCGGGCCGAAGGGGCGCTGCTCGGGATGCTCTACGGCGGCGACGGCGATGTGGTCCCGGGGCATGAGCACCATATTATAGAAGGTGGCGCTCTTCAGTCCGTTGAACATCGTCTGCGACAGGCGCAGGAGGCGATAGACGGCGCGCTTGGAGAGCGGCGTCTGCACGAGGCGCTGGAGCAGGCAGGGCCAGAAGCCCCGGTCGGTGGGGCGGTCTATCTCGCAGCGTCCGCAATGCTTCCACTGCCACACCTCCTTGCCCATGAAGCAGCAGTTGAAGAAGTTGGCCAAGGTGCGCTGCGCCTTCTGCAGACGCGGTGAATCCGGCACTTTGTCGAAGGGGAAGATGTCGATGTAGATGCCCTGATGGATGGGCAGATGGCGATAGTTGTGCTCCAGGAAGACGGTGCCGTTGCGGCGCATCTTGGCGAAATAGAAGGGGGTGTGGGGGTCGGTGCCGAGCCACTGGAGAAAGTAGCGCTCGCGATCCATCACGGCGGGCGCCTCGCGCAGGAAGCGCTCATAGTTGGCGCGCGTCATGCCGATGTCGATGTCGTCGTCCCAGGGCAGGATGGCCTGCTCGAAGAAGGCGCCGATGGCGGTGCCGCCCTGGATGAAGTACGGAATATGGAGCACGTCGCACACGCGGATGATTTCCGCCAGAATCTCGTAGAGCGTCTCGTGGAGGCGGTGGAGCTCTTCGTCGGTGTATTCGCCTATCATGATGGGGTCAGGATTTGGGTTCGGAGGATGGGGTCTTGCTCTTGAAGCGTCCGCTGAGCCAGGGCACGCGCTCCACGTAGGGCACAATCCAGAAGCAGAAGACAAACGTCAGGAGCGTGAGGATAATCATGTCGTCCCAATGGCCGCGCAGGCTGCGCACGAAGCTGCTGCGCAGCATCTGGTAGAAGGTGAGCAGCGGATAGTGGGCCACAAAGAAGACCATCGAGTGCTCGCCGATGTAGCCCAGGACGGGAATGCGGGGCACATTGAGCAACAGGCACACGCCCGAGAAGCCGCAGAGGGCGCAGAGCGTCTTGAGCAGCGTGGCGGGATAGTAGCCCGTCCAAAGGTTGCCGCTCATGGTGTATTCGCCGATGTCGAGGATGTTGAGCACAACGAACACCAGCACCATCACCACGGAGAGCGTCATCATCGGGGCCTTGCCGTACTGCTCCAGGCACTCGCGCCAAAGGCGCCCCAGGAAGAAAAGGAAGATGCCCCAGAAGACGTTGTTGAAGTTGAACCACAGGGGATTGCCGGCCACGCAGAGCTTGTAGCTGATGAGGGGGAAGAGGAGCACAATCCACGAGAGCCGCACGTAGGGCGTGCGCCGCTCCAGCCAGAGGTCGGCCTTGCCGATGAGGTGCATCGCCACGTAAGCCATGAAGAAGCTCATGAGGAACCACACGGGGCCGTTGCCGAAGAAACTGCTCGTGCGCCAGAGGTGCTCCGGGGTGACGCTCTGCACCATCGTGTTGTTCGAGGGCAACACCAGCCAGGCAAAACCCAGATAGACCACCGCTCCGAGCACGCCCCACACGGTGTAGGGCACGATGAGCTGTTTGGTCTTCTTGACGAGGAAGGCGCGTGTGTCGCCGCCGACGGTCTTGTTGAAATAACCGGCCTTGAAGAAGAAGAACGACATGAAGAAGTAGGTCCAGTGCATGACCGCCATCCACCACTCCTGCTGCTGCATCTGGCAAAAGGACATCACGTGGAGCATCATCATGCGCACGATGCAGATGCCACAGAGGAGGTCGAAGGCGTGGTTGCGCTGTTTCATGTGGTTTTATCGGTTGGTTTCACCCCGAAGAGATGCTCCTGGAAGAGGGGACTGATGCGCAGCAGGTTGCTCGTGATGAGGCAGAAAGCGATGACCAGCAGGGCCAGAGCCACACAGAGCGAGGTGCCGACGACAAAGTCGGGCCTGTTCTCGTTGAGCCACACCCCCACGGCGGGGATGCAGGGCAGGAAGATGTAGTGGAGGAGATAGATGTCGAGCGTGCGGGTGCCGATATACTGCAGGGCGCGGCCGAGGCGGGTCTCCTTCGTGAACGACGTCTGATAGCGGCGGAAGAAGAGCATGCAGAGGAGCATCGTCATATACATGGCCAGGGTGCGGGGCAGATTGGCCCAAGCCAGGCGCAGCGTGTGCCAGCGCAGATAGTCGGAAGCGCAGAAGAAGGCCACGACGACCACCAGGGGCACGAACCACTTCGAGTCGAAGATGCGCTCCGCCGTCTTCCAATAGCGGCGCACGATGTTGCCCATCAGGAAGAACTGGAAGAAATAAATCAGCTGAATCAGGCTGCTCACCCGCCAGAAGGGGTCTTTGGGATAGGAGAAGACCTTCGGCATATAGGCCGTCTCATACCACACCACGCTGCCAATCCACAGCAGCGTGACGGGCACCCAATGCCACGAACGCTCCCGCCAGCGGTAATGCTGCTCGAGAAAGGCAAAGAGGTAGTAGATGATGAACATGTAGAGCAGCACCAGCGTGAACCAGTAGCCCCCCTTCGTGGAACTCTGCAGCATGCGCTCCATCGCAGGGAGGAACGACTTGCAGCGAATCACGGCGAAGGCGCACATGAAAAGCGCTGTGGGCAGGAGCTGCACGCGGAACTTCTTCCAAAGCTGACGGGCGGTGCCCGCCGCCGTCCAGATGAATTTGGGGCGGAAGGCCAGATAGCCGCTCACAAAGAAAAACAGAGGCATGCGGAAGAGCACCAGCAACGACATCGAAGCCGACTGGCGGGCGCTCTCGCCAAAGGTAATCAGCCCCACGTGGTAGGCCACCACCATCACCATCGTGAAGCCGCGCATGGCATCGAGCCATTCTATTCTGTTTTTGCTTTTTTCCATGACTTTGCAGGCGCAAAAATATGAAAAAATGTTGGCACATCACGCTGATACGCGTGCGAAAGTTGCCCTATTTGTATTTTTTTTCATACTTTTGCAACGTGAAAGTGCTGCTCATCTCCACGGCAGAATGCACCGGCGGCGGCGCCATTGCCGCCAAACGCCTGCTTGCAGCCCTCCACGGAGAGGGCGTCGATGCACGTATGCTGGTGCGCGACCGCCAGACAGACGACCCCCTCGTGAGCGCCGTCGGCGGCAAATGGCCGAAGGCGGCGGAACGCCTGCGCCTCATGTGGCGCCTGCGCCTG
Source organism: uncultured Bacteroidales bacterium (assembly GCA_902791295.1). GTDB lineage: Bacteria > Bacteroidota > Bacteroidia > Bacteroidales > Bacteroidaceae > Physcousia. The sequence goes on from CADAVI010000033.1 coordinate 4,110, forward strand.
CCCCTCTCGCGCACCTGGCCCTACGACCTCATGAGCGACGGGGTGGACATCCTCTCCACCCAAGAATACCGGGAGGCCGACGTCGTCCATCTGCATTGGGTGAATCAGGGTATGCTCTCTCTCAGCCAGCTCAGGAAGATGGTCTCTTCCGGCAAGAAAATTCTTTGGACGCTCCACGACGAGTGGCCCTATCTGGGCTTGGAGCACTACCGCGACGAGGTGCCCGCAGGGACGACGCCCTTCCTCGACCGCATGGGCATTCCCTCCAAAAAGATACATTTCATCGGCTGCAGCGAGTGGATTGCCCGACGCGCCAAAAAGGCAATGCCCGAGGCCTCCGTGACCCACATCAACAACTGCATCCCCCAGGCGCTCTTCCGCCCCCTGCCCCGCAGCGAAGCCCGGCGCGCATTGGGATTGGACGAAAACGGAAAGACTGTGCTCTTCTGCGCCCAAAACGTGCGCGACGAGCGCAAGGGCTTCCGCTATCTGGAAGAAGCCCTGCAGCAACTGCCTGACGTGCGCCCCCTCGTCATCGGACGCGGCGGCCTCACGCTGCCGCCCGAACGGATGCCGCTGGCCTATGCCGCCGCCGACGTCTTCGTGACGCCCTCGCTGGGCGACAACCTGCCCAACACGGTGGCCGAAGCGCTCTCCTGCGGCACGCCCTGCGTGGGCTTCGCCGTGGGCGGCATTCCCGAAATGATTGAGCACGGAAAGACGGGGTATCTGGCCCGACCCCGCAGCAGCGAAGATTTGGCCGAGGGCATCCGCCGCGTGCTCTCCCACCCCGAATACGGCAAAGAGGCCGCGCTGGCGGCCCGGCGTCTGTTTTCACCCGAGAAAGTGGCAAAAGCCCATCTGGCGCTCTACCGCATGTAGAGTGCCCTGAGGCAAAACCACAGATGCATCAGGGCCGTCATGCCCCATCCGTAGTGGCGGCACATCACCTGCCAGCGCTCCAGCAGCGAAGCGCGGTGGTTTCTCGTTGTCATGCCCTCCTGCAGATAGTCCGTGAGGATGGCGTGCGTGTTGGCCACAGACAGACGTCTTCGACCCACATATTTCAGGAGTCGCACACACCAGTCGAAGTCGGCCGAGTAGCGATACTTCAGGTCGAAAGGGGTGGCCGCCGCTAAATCGCGGCGCACGTAGAAACTCTGATGACACACCCTCATGCCTTCGCGAAAACTGCGCCAGGTGAGGCGTTCGGGCGTCGTGAGGCGGCGGTGGCGAACGAAACGCCCCTCAGCGTCCACGATGTCGGTCTCACCATAGGCTATAGCGGTGCTGCGCAGATCGCCCCGAGCCCAATCCAAAGCGGCGGCCACGCGGCTCAGCGTGTCCGCTTCGTGCAGCGTGTCGCCCGCATTGAGAAAGACGATGTAGTCGCCCGCGGCCTGGCGGATGCCTTTGTTCATGGCATCGTAAAGACCCTCGTCGGGCTCTCTCACCACACGGATGCTGTAGGGCAGTCCGCGCTCCACATAGCGTTGAATCCGGGCAAAAGTGCCGTCCGTGCTGCAACCGTCCACCAGCAGGTGCTCCACGCGGGGATAGGTCTGGGAGGCCACACTGTCCAACGTGCGCTCCACGGTGGCCGCCGCGTTGTAGGTGCAGGTGATGACGGTTATGAGCGGCGACGTTTCCACAGGCTGCGGGCTAAGACGGAGACAACAATCAGAAGGAGCACCGAAAGCGCGCCGTAGGCCACGGCCTCCGTCACTTTCACGCTGCGGGGGTCGAAACTCAGCACCACCTCATGATGCCCCGCAGGCACGCGTATGGCACGCAAAATATAGTTGACGCGGAAGACCTCCGTCTCCTCGCCGTCCACTGTGGCGGTCCAGCCGGGATAGTAAATCTCGGAGAAGACCACCGTGCCGCCCTTCGGGCTCTCCGCTTCGTAGGTGAGGCGGTTGGCTTCGTAGGCCGTCAGCGTGCAACTGCCCTCGCCGCCGCCCGTGAGTGCGCTCTGCGTCACGGCGGTTTCGCGGAGGTTGACGCGGGAGAGGGCGGCGAGTTCTTCGTCGGCACTGTTCACCTTTTTCACCTCCCTGACAAACCACGCGTTGCCCATTGCCCAGGGATTCTGCACTGCGGCCTTCTGTCCTTCGGCAGCCGGCATGAGGACATACTTCGTATTAAGCATATTGAGCACGGGCCAGAGCGAGTCGCCGCGAACCCCGTCAAGACGGCCCGCAGTCTTGGCTGCGGCTTCTCCCAAACGGCTCATCTCGCCGTGGAGATGGGCCTCGATGACCTCCTGATAGCGGCGCAACTTGGCGGCGTGATAACCGCCGACGGATTTGTGCCAGTAGCCGGCATCGTTGCTGTTGAAGGTGGAGCAGGTCAGGTCGAGTGTGCGGTAATAAAGGTCGGGGTCCTGCAGGATGTATTCGTCGGCCTCAGTCTTGGGGAAGAGGCGCTCGGCGGTGAATTTCCGCTGGAACATGCCGTCGTTGAGGTAACGCTTGTCCACCTGCCAAAGGTCCACAAGACAGAGGGCGGCAATAAGCAGCACGCCCACCGACTCCTTGAGGCGCCCCTTCATCGTGGCCCACAGCAGCGCGGTGCCGGCGATGATGAAGCCGAGGGAGCGCAGGCAGTCGGTGCGGAACACGGCACGACGCATGTCGCTGAGGTTCTCCAGGACGTCAGCCGCAGGCCAGCCGTATTGCGCCAGCGAGAGAATGCCCGTCCTCTCCTGCTCCGAGACATAGGAACCGAAGAACACATCGGGCATCAGCCAGAAGAGGGCGCAGACGCCGGCCGTCAGTCCGAAGGCAATCCAGAGCGCCTTCTCGGGCCTGACGTCAAACATCTCGCGACGCCCCTTGTTCTCCAGCAGCGCCCTCAGACCCAGCAGACCCAGGAAGGGGATGGTGAACTCGGCGATGACCAGGATGGAGGCCACCGTGCGGAACTTGTCGTACATGGGGAAGTAATCAAGGAAAAAGTCGGTGAAGCCCATCATGTTGCGGCCCCATGAGAGGGCTATGGAGAGCATCGTCACGAGAAGCAGACACCAGGGCAGCGGCCCCTTCACCAACAGCAGCCCCAGGACGAAGAGCATGCACACGAAGGCACCCACATATACGGGGCCCGAGGTGCCGGGCTGCTCGCCCCAATACTGGCCCAGTTGCTGATAGAGAGGCATGTAGTCGTTCTTGGCCAGCGACATAGCCTTTTCGCTGCGGGTCAGCGGCACGGAGGCGCCGCCCTTGGTGTTGGGCACCAACAGCGTCCAGGTCTCCCCGATGCCGTAACTCCACATGGTGATGTAGCTGCGCTCCAGACCGCCGGAGGTCTGGTCGGCGGGGTCTTTGGTCTGCTGCGTGAGCTCCGACTTGCTGCGCATGCTCTCGCGGGAGTATTCCCAAGTGTGGTAGAGGTTGCTGATGTTCATCAGGACGCCCAGGAGACAGCCCGCACCGAAGCAGAGCGTCCCTTTGACCCAACGCCCCAAAGCGGCCTTCTCGCCCCGCACGGCATCCCGCACGGCGTCGATGAGCCAGGCCAGCGCCAGGGCAGCGATGACAAAGCCGAAATAGTAGCTCATCTGCACGTGGTTGCTCAGAATCTGCAGGCCCATGAAGAGCGCCGTGAGCACCGTGCCCCAGGCGTAGCGTCCGCGGTAGCAGAGTGCCATGCCGCCGATGGTGGGCGGGATGAAGGCCAGCGTGAGCACCTTCCAGATGTGGCCGGCCCCGATGATGATGAAGTAGTAACTCGAAAAAGCCCACAGGACAGCCCCCAGCGAGGCCATCCACCAGCGGAAGTCGAAGCAGCGCATCATGATGTAAAAGCCCAGAAGGAGGATGAACACCCAGGCGGCCACGTCGGGCAGTCCGAGCATATAGACCTGCTTCACGGCGGCCAGCGTGTCGGTGGAGTCGTAGGAGGGCGCCATCTGATAGGTGGGCATACCAGAGAAGAGCGTGTTGGTCCATCGGGTGCGCGCTCCGTGGTGGGCCTTGCGGTAGAGCTCCATCTCCTGTCCGGCGCCCACGCCGCCCGTGTGGTCGTGTCCGCCCAGCACGAGACCGTCTCTGAGGGGCACCATGAAGTAGAGTACGCTAATCAACACAAAAACCGCCACGGCAGCGGCATCGCCCAGATATTTTTTCATCGTTCGTCGCTTTTTGGGTGCAAAATTAGCAAAAAAACACACAATTCATGAAAAAAAGGCCCAACTTTAAACTCTAAACTCCCAACTCTCAACTATTTTTCGTACCTTTGCACCCGCATTTGTGAGTACAGTGCCGTGAAGCGTGCGGAGGAGCTGCTCAACAAACAAGTTTACTTTAAACCATTACAACAATGTATTTGGATTCAGCTAAGAAAGAAGAGATCTTTGGCAAATTCGGCCAAGGCGTGAAGGACACCGGCAGTGCAGAGAGTCAGATTGCACTCTTCAGCTATCGTATCAGTCACCTCACCGAGCACATGAAGCAGAACCGTAAGGACCACAGCACCGAGCGTGCCCTCACCGGTCTGGTCGGCAAGCGCCGCGCCCTCCTGAACTACCTCAAGAGCCGCGACATCAACCGCTATCGTGCCATCGTCAAGGCTCTCGGCCTGAGAAAGTAAAGCAAACAAAGCCCCGAAGCCTCCGCCTCTCAGTCGGAGGCTTCTTTTTTTCAATCGCAAGTTATGGATATCAGAAATATCGCCATCATCGCACACGTGGACCACGGCAAGACCACTTTGGTGGACAAGATGCTGCTGGCCGGCAACCTCTTCCGTGACAACCAACAGACGGGCGAACTCATGCTCGACAACAACGAATTGGAGCGTGAACGCGGCATCACCATCCTCTCCAAGAACGTGTCCATTCAGTATAAGGGCACCAAAATCAACATTATCGACACTCCGGGCCACAGCGACTTCGGCGGCGAGGTGGAGCGCGTGCTCAACATGGCCGACGGCTGTCTGCTGCTGGTCGATGCCTTCGAAGGCCCCATGCCCCAGACACGCTTCGTGCTGCAGAAGGCACTGGAAATCGGCCTCAAGCCCGTCGTGGTGGTCAACAAGGTGGACAAGCCCAACTGCCGCCCCGAGGAGGTCTATGAGATGGTCTTCGACCTCATGTGCGACCTCGACGCCACCGAGGAGCAGCTCGACTTCCCCGTCATCTACGGCAGCGCCAAGAACGGATGGATGGGCCCCGACTGGGCCGCCCCCACGGAAGACATCACCTATCTTCTCGACGCCATCATCGAGCACATCCCCGCCCCCACCGTGCTGGAGGGTACGCCGCAGATGCTCATCACCTCGCTCGACTACAGCAACTATACGGGACGCATCGCCGTGGGCCGCGTGCACCGCGGCACGCTGCGCGAGGGCATGAACATCACCGTGGCCCATCGCGACGGCTCCATGGAGAAGACTAAGATCAAGGAGCTCCACACCTTCACCGGCATGGGGCGCCAAAAGACCGCAGAGGTCTCCTCGGGCGACATCTGCGCCATCGTCGGCCTGGAGCACTTCGAGATTGGCGACACGATCTGCGACTACGAGCAGCCGGAGGCTCTGCCCCCCATCTCCATCGATGAACCCACCATGTCGATGCTCTTCACCATCAACGACTCGCCCTTCTTCGGCAAGGAGGGCAAGTTCTGCACCTCGCGCCACATCAGCGAACGCCTCGACAAGGAGCTGGAGAAGAACCTGGCTCTGCGCGTGTCGCTCGTTGACGGCTACACCGACCGATGGCTGGTGGCCGGACGCGGCGTGCTCCATCTCTCCGTGCTCATCGAGACCATGCGCCGCGAGGGCTACGAGCTGCAGGTGGGTCAGCCCCAGGTGATTTACAAGGAAATCGACGGCGAACGCTGCGAACCTATCGAGGAACTCACCATCAACGTGCCTGAGGAGTTCTCCTCCAAGATGATTGACATGGTCACACGCCGCAAGGGTGAGATGACCTCGATGGAGAGCCAGGGCGACCGCGTCAACATCGAATTCCTGATTCCCTCGCGCGGCATCATCGGCCTGCGCACCAACCTGCTCACCGCCTCCCAGGGCGAGGCCATCATGGCCCACCGCTTCAAGGAATACCAGCCCTACAAGGGCGACATACAGCGCCGCACCAACGGCTCCATGATTTCCATGGAGACGGGCACCGCCTTCGCCTACTCCATCAACAACCTGCAGGACCGCGGCCGCTTCTTCATCGAACCGCAGGAGCAGGTCTATGCCGGACAGGTGGTGGGCGAGCACGTCCACGACAACGACCTGGTGGTCAACGTCACCAAGGCCAAGCAGCTCACCAACATGCGCGCCTCGGGCTCCGACGAGAAGGCGCGCATCATCCCCGCCACCATCTTCTCCCTGGAGGAGGCTTTGGAATACATCAAGGAGGATGAATACGTGGAGGTGACGCCCAAATCGATGCGCATGCGCAAGATCATCCTCGACCACCTGGAGCGCAAACGCTCCGGCCGCTCCAAGGAAGAATAGTCCTCCGCCCCCATGCTGGTCAAAACCTACTCCGCCAGTGTCCAGGGTCTGAATGCCCAAAGGGTCACCATTGAGGTCAATCTGGCCCGGGGCATCCGTTTCTGCATGGTCGGACTGCCCGACAACGCCGTCAAGGAAAGTCACGAGCGCATCGTGGCTGCCGTGGAAAACAGCGGCTACAAATTCCCGGCCAAACAAATCACCGTCAATCTCGCTCCCGCCGACGTCCGCAAGGAAGGCAGCGGCTACGACCTGCCCATCGCCATCGGCATCATGGCGGCAGAGCAGGAAGTGGAGACCGCGCTGCTGGAGCGCACCATGCTGGTGGGGGAGCTCTCCCTGGACGGCAGTCTGCAACCCGTCAAGGGCGTGCTGCCCATTGCCATCAAGGCCCGTGAGTTGGGATACGAAAATCTCATCGTACCCAATCAGAACGTCCGCGAAGCCGCTGTTGTGAACCGCGTCAAAGTATATGGCCTCAACCACATCTCTGAGGTGGTGAATTTCCTCAACGGCAAAGACGCACCCATACCTTATGATATGGACACGCGTAAAGAGTTCTTTGAGCAACAGTGTGACAACGCCTACGATATGGCCGACGTCAAAGGACAGGAATCCGTGAAGCGGGCACTCGAAGTGGCAGCAGCCGGCGGACATAACCTCATCATGGTGGGGCCACCGGGCAGTGGCAAGAGTATGATGGCCAAGCGCCTACCCTCCATCCTGCCGCCTCTCTCACTGTCTGAGAGTCTGGAGACCACGCAGATTCACTCCGTTGCCGGCAAGTTGGGTAAAGACTCCGCCCTTATCGCCACGCGGCCTTTCCGCTCACCTCACCACACCATATCGCAAGTAGCCCTCGTGGGCGGCGGCACCAATGCCGCTCCCGGAGAAATCAGTCTGGCTCACAACGGGGTGCTTTTTTGCGATGAATTGCCCGAATTTCAACGCCAGACATTGGAGGTGTTGCGCCAGCCGCTGGAAGACCGCGTTATCAACGTCTCCCGTGCCAAATACACGGTGGACTATCCGTGCAGCTTCATGTTTGTTGCCTCGATGAATCCGTGTCCCTGCGGCTATTTCGGCGATCCGCACCACCGCTGCGTGTGCACGCCGGGGCAGATCGGGCGTTACCTCTCCAAAATCAGCGGGCCCCTGCTCGACCGCATCGACATCCACTGCGAGATACAGGCTGTCCCCTTCGCCCAACTCTCGCAGATGAAGCCCGGCGAACCCTCATCGGTGATTCGGGAACGCGTAATCAGAGCCCGAGCCATCCAGACCGAACGCTTCAGCTCCCTTCCTTCCGGGAAGGGCGGGGAGATGGGCCGGCCCCATTGCAACGCCCAAATGACGGAAAAGATGCTTCACCGCTATGCCGAACCCGATGCCCAAGGCCTCGAGATGCTGCGTCTGGCGATGGAGCGTCTGAAGCTCTCCGCCCGTGCTTACAGCCGCATCCTCAAGGTGGCCCGCACCATTGCCGACCTCGCCGGCAGCGAACAGGTGCAGACCGCTCATATTGCCGAAGCCATCGGCTATCGCAACCTCGACCGCGGCGACTGGGCTGAGCGGGGACTTTGATTATTCTACCATGAAAAAGGTACTCTGCATCACCGGCGGTATCGTCTTCGCATTGTTTGTCCTTCTCGCTACCGCCAGCACCTACATGCTCCATTTCGCCCTGGCTTCTGACCCCAACAGGGCCGACACCGACTCCTGCTACCGGCAGCTCTTCGCTGCCTATCCCGAGACACGCGAATGGGTGGACAGCCTCCGCGCCGCCGGCGCCCTCAGAGATAGCTTCGTCACCATGCCCACGGGGGAACGCCACCATGCCCTCTATATCGACCGGGGCGCAGGGAAGACCGCCGTCCTCATCCACGGATGGCGCGACTGCGCCGTGAAGTTCCTCTGGCTGGGACGACTCTACGAGAGGGAGCTGGGCTACAACGTGGTGATGCCCGAGCTGCACGCCTGCGGCGAGAGCGAGGGACGATGGATCCGGATGGGCTGGCGGGACCGCCTCGACGTGAAGCACTGGGTAGAAGCCTTCCGGACGGACACGATGGCGGTACACGGCGTGTCGATGGGCGCCGCCACCGCGATGATGCTCTCGGGCGAAGATATGCCCGAAGGGATTCGTGAGCTGCGCTTCGTGGAGGACTGCGGCTACACGAGCGTGTGGGACGAGTTTGCCTGCCAGCTGAAGGCGCAGTTCGGCCTGCCGCCCTTCCCCCTGATGCACACCACGAGCCTGCTGTGCAAGGCGCTCTGCGGCTGGAGCTTCGGGGAAGCCTCGGCGCTGAACGGGGTGGCGCGCTGCCCCTACCCCATGCTCTTCATCCACGGCGGGAGCGACACCTTCGTGCCCACACGGATGGTTTACAAGCTCTACGGGGCGAAGCCGGAGCCCAAGGCGCTCTGGGTGGCGCCGGGCTCGGGCCATGCCGCCTCCTATCGCGACCATAAGGAGGAATATGCGCGCCGCGTGCGCGAATTCCTCGCCCGCTGACGTCACGCCCCTCAGAAGCCGATGCGCCTCTGGGATCGCGGCAGCTCCAGAGGGGGGATGTCGTCCTCGATGATGACCAGGAGCATCTCGGGCTCGTCAAACTCGTCCGGCAAGCAGCGCTTGGCGTGGCGCACGTAGATGCGCTCCAGCATGTTGGCCACGGCGCGTGCGTTGCCCCAGTTGCGGGGGTCGCGCCGGCGCCAGGCCTCGGCGAGCTGACGGCGGTATTTCTCCCAGGCCGCCTCGGTGAAGGCGTAGCCGTATTCGTCGACGCGGCTGAGGGTGATCTGCTCCAGCTGCTCGGGCGTGAAGTCGGGGAAGTCGAAGCGGTTGGGGAAGCGGGAGTCGAGGCCGGGGTTCGTCTCCAGCAGCTTGAGCATCGGCTCGCGGTATCCGCAGAGCACCACGGCGATGTCGCGGCGGGACTCGTCGGCCAGCAGCGTCATCAGCTGCGGCAGCACCGAGCGGGCGGGGTCGCGGTCGTCCGTGCCGTGGAGCAGATAGGCCTCGTCGATCATCAGCACGCCGCCGCGGGCCTGCTCCACGATGCCCTCCACGGCACGCTCGGTGTCGCCCCAGAGGGTGCCGATGAAACTGCCGCGGTCGCACACGACGACATGGCCCAGGGAGAGGGCGCCGGCCTCGCGCAAGAGCGCGCCGAAGATCTTGCAGACGGTCGTCTTGCCCGTGCCGGGATTGCCCAGGAAGACGCTGTGGAGGGAGACGGCGTGGGGCTTGGCGCCGGGCATGAGGCGCATGAGCTTGCGGTTGAAGGCCGTGAGGGCGACGAGCTCGTCGATGCGCGCCTTGATGTCGGCGCAGCCCTCCAGACGCTCGAGCGCCCGGCGCGGATGGGGCTCGGGGTACAGGATGCGCAGCTGGATCTTCGCGTGGTCGTTGAGCTCCACCTCGCCGTCGGGGTAATCGTCCCACTCCCAGTCATCCTCGTCTTCGTCCTGCCCTGAGTCTGTCGAAGGGTCCTCAGCCCCCTCCCCGCTCCCCTTCTGGGGGAATGCTTCAACGTCCTCAATCGTCTTTCCATCGACAAACTCGTTTAAGAGTTCGTCAAAGGGCTTCTCGTCTTTTTGGAGTATCTTCTTCATAGTCGTATCGTTTTTAGGAAATCACTTATTGTCAAAACACATCTCATGAAACATCTCTCATGCGTCTCCATTCCGAAGAAAAGAGGATGAAGACACACGTCAAGCCGCAGGGGTGCGGCGCCCCTACGCAAAAGGGCACAACAATCCCCTGACGGGAAATAGCATTAAAAAGGGGGAAGGGAGTCTGAGGTCCTTCAGCTCCGCCACATCACTTCGTACAATTGTAGCAACAAGTCAAAGAGCGCTGCTCTGCCGGGAAGATACACTGACCCCTGCAACACGGACTGATCGCCTGCGGGCGGTCCGCTCTGTCGGTTGCGGTCGGGAGGGGTTCAAGTGTTCATACCTGCTTTGCGCTGTGCTAAAATTGTGAAATAAATGATGTGAACGGAATCTTGTGATTTCCGGCCGCAAAAGTACGACATTTTTTGATAGCCTCCAAATGTTTTCATGATTTTAACATTTGAGAATATGTTGTAAAACATGTTTTACGCGGTTTTCTGAAAAATTTGAACAAAGTTTAGAAAAATATCGCGGGGGAAATTTGGCTATTCGGGAAAAAGGCCGTACTTTTGCGGCAAAGATATCAAAGCGTGATATCCGAAACATAGAGACACGGCAGAAAACAGTAAAAGAAAAATTAGGAAAGAAATGAGAGGAAAAATCTTTTCAGGACTGCTGGCAGCTGCAGGCCTTTGTTGTTTTTTGACGGGCTGTAGCGACAACGATGCCAACGGCCTGGATGGTCAGAAAAAAATGCAGGTGACGATGAATCCCGCTCAGGACGCCGACTTCGAGGTGCACTCGGGCGGCGTGACAATCGGCTCGACCTTCGCACAGGCCACCAAGGGCGCCAATGTGAACGGCAACCTGTGGTATCAGAAATACGAGCGCCCCGTCAACGTGACCGACGAGGAGCGCGCCAAGGTGATTGCAGAGTTCAGCAAGAAGCGCGAAGGCGCCAAGAACACCCTGCAGGTGACCTGGACCAACTTCTGGGTGCAGCAGGTGTATAAGGGCGAGACCACCTACACCGACGGCTTCGGCCAGAGCACCAGCGCCGGCAGCGACAAGATGAACCATCTGCTGGTGTTCAACAACCTCAAGGAAGAAGTCATCAGCTGGTGGCCCTACCAGGTGAAGTATTCCTTCTGGGAAGGCGACTACGAGCACATCAACAACTTCAACAGCGGCAACAACACCACCAGCTACACCGACGACCAGACCCACGAGCAATTCATCGGCACGACGCTGATGGTCAACATGCACAGCGACGGCCGCGACGAGCAGTTCGGCTACCACAACAGCCAGGACAGCAAGAACCACTTCGAGTACATCATCCTGAAGATTGACGGCGCCTACTACGTGGGCTTCGACTTCTACGCCACGCATCCCGAAGGCCAGGAGGCCAACAAGAACATGGACGTGGAGCGCGACTGGGTGTTCAACGACTGGATCGTGAAGATCTCGCCCGCACAACTGCTGGGCGCAGCACCCGTGAACCCCAACCTGGAGGGCGACGACCCCGAGACGCCTGACGACCCCGAGACGCCCGCCACTCCCGCAACCTCCGGCATCGGCGAGGTGGAAGTGAACCTCTCGCTCAACGCCGAGAAGGAAAAGGACGACTACATCGCCACGAAGCTGAGCATTCACGTGCGCGACACCACCGACGTGGAGGTGTTCATCCCCGTCACGGCCGCCTACTATTGTGAAGCCGACGACATGGAAATTGTGCTTTCGCACGCCGAAAACGTAGAGCTTCACGGAGCCCAGGCCAACGAGATGACCTACAACGTGAACGGCCAGGAAATCAAGCTGACCGTGAGCTACGAGATGGAGGGCATCCGCGTGAAGACGAGCGGCATCAACGCCGCCGCGCTGAAATTCCTGCGTGAGGTGTTCGGCGACGGCATCACCTTCGAGGTGTGGAACTACTACCCCCAGACCGTCACCCGCGACGCCCTCAAGCCCATGCTCGACGCCAGCCGCGTGAGCTTCACCGGGGATCCCGACCGCTACGTCAACGCCTTCGGCAAGGTGAACGGCGTGAAGAACCCGATGGACTGCACCGTGACGCCCCCTGCTGCCTACGGCTACAGCACGACCGAAGAGAGCGGCTCCGGCAGCAATACGGTGTACACCAAGTAGGAGAAAAATCACAACGCCATAACGGAACGGAACGAGGCGGTCCCGAAGGGGTTGCCTCGTCCTTTTTCATGTAAATTCCGTTCCACACATGCTGTTCCCGAAAAAAACAGTCGTAATATACAAAAAAATGAGGGCTAAAAGGCAAGCGCTTTCAAGAATTTTACGTAACTTTACGCGGAATATCATGGAAACGTGTGCTCGCATGACGCACACAGACGCGCAGAAAGCAACGACTTGGACGACATTTCGCTCATAAGCTACTACCTCAATGTGCTGGCGAGCTACGCCAGCTACTACTGGGCGTATTACCGGGACTCGTTCCGCGACGAACCCTATGAGGTGCAGACGGCCATCGTCATCATCCAATGGTCGGTGCTGGCCATCCTCTATCTCACCTTCATCATCGAGAAGAAAGGCCACCACCGCCGCCTTAAAGAGCGCACCTTCGCCTTGCTGGAGAAACACTACGGCGAGGCCATGGATTATGTATTCGACCGCGAACACAACTGGCCCATGTCGCGCGACGAAATCTACGGCCGCTTCAATGTGGACGAGCAGCAGGTGGCCAAACGCGGACTCCTGCGCAACAAACTGCAGAAGCAGATGATGTGCCACCTCATCTACCACCGTCTGATGGCCAGCGGCAACACCTGGACCAACCGCAGAAAGAACGTGCACCTGCTGCTGAACATCTTTGGCCTGGCCGTCTTTCTGGAGACGGAAGTGGCCTTCGCCAACCTCTTCATCAAGATGAAAGCGCTGGCCGTCGTGCGCGCCTTCAAACTGCAGGTGAGTCCCTGGGTCATCAACATGCTGATGGCCTCGAAGAAGACCCGCGTCAAACGCGTGGCGATGTATCTCTCCGTGGCAGGCAGCGCCGACAGCGAGTTGGACTACTTCGAGACCGATTTCTTCGACAAGAACTCGTGCATCTACGACGAAATCGAGCTGGGCTACATGCTCAACCGACGCCGCGACGCCGGCATGAAGTTGCCCAATCTGGCCCATTGGGCCCGACTGCAGAAGAGAGACGAGACGAAGTGCATGTTCGTGCGTCTGATGCGCCGCTTCGACCAAAAGGAATACTGTTACCAGCTGGAAGACCTCTTCAAGACCAGCAAGCACAAAAAACTCATCGAAGAAATCTCACGCACCTGGGGCTATCTCAACTACACGGCGGGAGAACAGCAACTGATGGACATCATGCTGACACAACCCGACGACACGAAGGTGGCCATCATGCACGCCGTCACCCGTATGGCTTCGGGCAAGAGCCTCACCCTGCTGCTCGACGGCTATCGCAACTCGACCAACCCCCACGTGCGTTTTGAGGCTCTGCGCTGCATGTACAACTACAGCGAAGACGGCAAGATTATGCTTGGCGAACTGGAGGCCGAAGCCACGGAACAGGAGAAGCACTTCTTCGAATTCTTCCACAACCCCATCACCATAGCACGCCTTGACCTTGACCACGAGCAGGCCTATCATCCCTCCGTGGAAACCGTGTTCAACCTGTCCAACTAAAAAGCAAGCAATGTCCACCTGGTTAGCGATATACTACTTCTTCAGCTACATCGTGTTCGGCTACACGCTGGCCATCATGGCGAGCTATCTCTTCTTTGTCTTCCTGAGTTGGAGCATGCAGATCAGGGTCAAGATCGACGTGCCCGACGACGACATCATCAAGTATCAGCTACAGGGCTCACCCCTGACACCCGCCGTCTCCATCATCGCCCCGGCCTACAACGAGGAAGTCACCATCATCGACAACGTCAACTCGCTGATGCAGATTGACTATCCCGACTACGAAATCATCATCGTGAACGACGCCTCGAGCGACCACACGCTGGAGCTGCTCATCGAGACCTTTGAGCTGGTGGAGGTGCCCTACGACATCACCATGCGTGTGCCCTCGAAGCCCATCAAGCGCGTGCTCAAAAGCCGGCATCAACGTCTGCTCCAACCGCTACTTCGTCTGCACCGACGTGGACTGCATCATCGAGCCCATGGCGCTCTACCGCATGATGTGGACAGTGATCAACAGCCACGTGCCCGTCATCGGCGTGTCGGCCACGATGCTCATGAGCAACGCCTGCGTGGTGGAGGACGGACGCGTGGTGGAGGCTCACGTGCCTTGGAGTTTCTTCCCCATGTTCCAGCAGCTGGAGTATCTGCGCTCCTTCCTCATCAGCAAACTGGGCTGGAGCCGCATCAACGCCCTGCCCAACATCTCGGGCGGCTTCGGCCTGTTTGACCTTGACGTGGTGGTCAAATCGGGCGGCTACGACAACACCTCAATGGCCGAGGACGTGGACATGCTGCTGCGTATGGTGACCTATATGCACAACACGGGGCAGGAGTATCGCGTCGTGCAGGTGCCGAAGGTGTGCTGCTGGACGGAGGGCCCGTCCTCCATGAGGGCGCTCTACCGTCAGCGCATCCGCTGGGCGCGCGGCCTCTACGAGATTGTGGTCAACCACCGCAAGCTCTTCTTCAACCCCCACTACGGCCCCATCGGCGCCCTCACGCTGCCCTTCATCTTCCTCTTTGAATTCATCGCGCCCATGCTGGAGTTCAGCGGCTTCATCTTCATGGTGTGGCTCATCATCGCCGGCGGCGTGAACTGGGGCACGGCAGCGCTGCTCTTCACCATGATTTATCTCTTCTCGGTGCTCATGTGTTTCACGCTGCTCTTCTACGACTACAATATGGAGGCCGTCAATTGGCACAACAGGCGCCGCAGCTACATGCATCTGGCTTTCGCCGCCTTCATCGAACCCTTCGTGTATCACCCCATCATCACCTACTGCTCCAACATCGGCTACTTCCAGTATCTCAGCGGACAGGCCGCCATCTGGAAACCCATTCAGCGCAAGGGCGTGAAGAAAAGGAATCTTGCATCAAAAAACACCGGCAATGACGCAAAACCAACGACATAAACTGCTGCTCTGCACGCTCTGCGCCCTGCTCGCTTTCACAGCGGCGGCTCAGGACGAACTGCACACGGCGCGCTACTACGCGGGCCGCATCCGCGACTTCGCCCGCATCAACGCCTGGAGCGAAGCACGCCACGAACTCGACGAGGCGCTCAACCTCTATCCCGACAACCCCGACCTGCGCTACTACAACGGCCGCTATTACTACGTCGTGGGTGACATGAACCGCGCCCGCTACAATCTGGTCAGGGCCGCGCAGGAGGACGAGCTGCACTTCCGAGCCAAACGCCTGCTGGTCGATGTGGAAGACACGCTGCATCATCTCTCCAGCGCCATCTGCTACATCAACGAGCTGCTGGAGTTCCAACCCTACGACCGCGATATGTGGCGGCGCAAAATCAGCCTCTACCGCAAGATGGGCAACGAGGTGGAAGCCGACGCCTCACTCCGGCGTCTGGCACAGATCTACCCCAACGACAGCACCATCGCCGCCGAATTGCGCAAGCGCAACCGCGCCTCGTGGAACGAAGTGCTCAAGCGCAGCAACACCGCCGAAGCCATTCACAATCTGGAGCAATGGATCGACCTGGATCCGAAGAACGTCGAATACTACCTCGAACTCATCAACCTCTATGAGCGCATCGGCGAATACGATCACGCCCTGGGCACCGTCAACCGTGCGCTGATACACTTCCCGGGCAGCAGCCTCTTCATCAACAAGGGCATCGGCATCCTCTCCGGGCAAGGGTTCTACGCACAGGCCGCCGTGTTCGCCCAAAACCACGGACAGAAGCATCTCACCGACGAACTGCTTCAGAATCTGGCCGCACACGCCCGCATGAACGACCCCTACGAGGCCAACGGACGCCTCTATGCCGCCACCGGCGACCGCGACGCGCTCAACTACCTCATCAACACCGCTCTCACGCGAGGCTACCACGACGATGCCTACGTCTATCTCCGCGAAGCCATGCGTCTGGAGGGCCGCACGGCACCTTTGCTGCTGAAGCTCTACGGACTCCACACGAAGACGGGCAATCAGCAGGCAGCCTATCGTGTCTTGGAAGAACTCTACACGGTCAATCCCGACAACGGGGACATTACGGAGGAATACGCCGCGCTGATGCTCCGCATGGGCACACACGCCATGGAGACGCAGCAGTGGTCTGAAGCCAATATGTATCTGCAACGGGCACTCGACCTGATGACGCCCGACCACGAACAGTGGGCCGCCACAGTGTCGAGGAAAATCACCGTGCTGGGCCATCTGGGCCAGTTCACCACCGCACGCGACCTCTATCGGCGCAGCGCCATGGTGGCCGGTGCGGATGACGCCCGGCGCTTCGCTTCCGCTTATGAAGACATGGCAGCCAACCGGCTGCGTCTGCTCGTGGAGGAGGAACGCTACGAAGAAGCCCTCGAAGAGGCCCAGGCGCTGCTCGAGGTGGTGCCCAACAGCGAGGCCGCGCTGCGCTGCTGCATCAACATGAGCCAAACGCTCAAGCGCGACGAGCTCTTCCGGCACTACGCCCGCCGGGGTTACGAAGCCTATCCCGAAAACCCGTATTTCGTCATCAAGCAAGCCGTTGCGCTGCAGCAACAGGGGCGCACCCCGGAGGCGCTCGCACTGGTACACCCGAATCACGGGCAGAACGAATGGACCAGCCCGCAATACACGGCTGCCTTCTCCGGCATCTCCGCCGAATGGGCTCAGATGCTCCTCAAAGAGCGCATGGCCGACATCGCCCTCGAAGTGGTAGACACCGCACTGGTCTACGACCCGCTCAACAAGGAGTTGCTCTACACCAAAGGTCTGGCCCACGAGCAACTCAAACAATGGCCCCAAGCCTACGAACTGCAGCGCCGCAACTACAATCCCAGCAACGCCGAACAGCAGGAGTGGTATGAACACATGCGCTACCTCGGATTCCGCAGTTTCAAGAACCGCGTGGACGTGAACTACACCGCCGCCTTCTACGACACAAAAGCGGCCAACACGGCTTCCATCGGTCACCTCTACTCCATCGCCTCGGTGGCCTACAGCCGCCTCACCAAGCGCAACACCTACACGGGACAAATCAGTTACAAGGGTATCGACGGATACCACAGCGAAGAGGAGAACGAATCGGGCGGTGTGGGTCTGGAATTCATGGCGCAGTGGGAACATCGGTTCAACAGCCGCTGGAGCGGCATGGCCAATGCGGCCGTCTCCACACGCTACTTCAACAAAGCGGGCGCCAACATCTCCGCATCCTACGCTGCGGCGCGCGGTTGGACCCCCACGCTGAAACTGGGCTATCGCCGCACGCCGGAGTCGTATCTCTTCCTGAGCGAAGGCGACGCCGTGACGGCCAACAGGGACGAATACAACCTCTGGCTTATCAACCCCTCGGTGGAAAAGGCCTGGGAGCGCTTCAGAGTCAGCGGCGGCGCCGACCTGGTGTTTATGGCCTCAAGCCTCTACTACAACGTCATGCTCAAGGGCAAACTCTTCTTCAACGACGACAACATCTCCTCCGTCGGATTGACGACGGGCTTCGGCTCATTCCCCGAGCTCTCGTTTTTTGACCAAACGGCCTTGCGCAACGTCTCACACACGAACGCGATGGTGGGAATAGACTTCCAGTATCTCTGCACGCGCCATCTCTACCTCGGGCTGTCGGGCAACTGGAACACCTGCTTCAACCCCTACCGCACTGCCGACGGCACACTGAAGGACTCCTACCGCAACATCTTCAGCATCACCTTCCAGGTACATACAGCATTCTAAAACACACAATATCAACATCAAGCCATACCGTTTATGAAACGTATCTGCCGTCCCGTATTATTCCTCCTGACGATGGCCGCCACTTATGCCTGCCACCGGATGCCGGCAACAGCCAACGACGAGACGTTTGACTATCGCGAGATTTATCTGCCCTACAGCTTCATGTGCGATGAGAAAGAACTGGGGCTCAACAACGTGGAACGCGATTGGGCCATTTGGGGGCACAACCTCTCCAGAGTGGTGCCCGAACGCCACTCCAACAGCATTTACGCCAACGTCGGCGGGAACACCGTCAAGAAGCAGTTCTGCTTCTCCTCACCGCAACTGCAGATATACATCTCCAAGTTTATCGACGAGGAATGCGGCAATAACCGGCCGCAGCGCTTCGCCGTTCTGCCCAACGACAACGACATCGTCTGCCAATGTGCACGCTGCCGTGAACTCGGATGCACCCCGACCGACGCTACTCCGGCCGTATTTGCCCTCTTGGACAAACTCGCCGCGAACTATCCAAAACACAAGTTCTTCACCTCATACTATCTTACCACGCGCCAACTGCCAAAAGCACCCCTTCCCGACAACGTCGGCGTGCTTGTCAGCGCGATGGACTATCCGCTCTCTGCCGTCGAGACGCCCCGGGAGCGGAAGTTTGAACAACTTCTGAAGGACTGGAGCAGCGTGTGCCGTAACGTCTATGTGTGGGACTACATCAACAACTTCGACGACTACTACACACCCTTCCCCATATACGCAGTGGTGCAGCGCCGCCTGCAGCTCTATGCCCGCACAGGCGTGAAGGGCGTCTTCCTCAACGGCAGCGGGCACGACTACAGCACCTTCAACCGCATCAACACCTACGTACTGGCCGCCCTTCTGTCCTCTCCCGATGCCGACTGGCGTGAAGTGCTCACGGAGACCTGCCGCCGCTTTTTCCCCACCGCGGGAGAGACGCTGGCTCGCTTCAGGATGGAGCAGGAGGACTATGTGGTCGCCACCGGCCGTATCCTGCCCCTTTACGACGGGGTGGCTGCCGCCGTACGCAGCTATCTGCCCCGAGAGAGTTTCCTGGATTTCTACGCCAAGATGGAGCGGCTGGCCGCCTCGACTTCAGGCAGCGAAGGCGCCGGCATCAACCGGATACTTCGCGCCGTCACGCTGACACGCCTCGAACTGATGCGCCTCGATGGCATCGCACCGAAGGAAGTTGGCAAGGCACGGGCGCTGCTGGCACGTCTCGACAGCATCGACGACGTCTCCGTCGTCAACATGAACGGAAAGAAGTGGGAAACACGCATCTACAGCGAGTCATATTGGACTGTGGACAACTACATCAGCGACTACCGGCAGATGCTCGACCTCTGTGCCGAACAGAAGGGAAACATCCTGCTTCACCAGCCGCTCACGGCCCTCACCCGCCTGGATGAGGACTACAGCGATCTCTCCGTTCTGACCGACGGAATGGCCGGACTGCCGGGCAACTACCATTGCGGCCAGCTGATTTCCTCGGCCAATCCCTCGCTCAACATCGCGCTGCCTGCAGGCCATCGCTACCGCCGCGTGCGGGCGGGCCTCACTTCCAACATCCAGTTCCGCATCGCCTTGCCTCTTCGCGTCACCCTCTCCTGCGGTGGACGCGAGATTGGCAGCATTGTGCCCTCGCCCGTCCTGGCGCCGTCGGGACGCACCACGGTGGAGTTCAATGTGCCCGACTGGGCCAACCAAGGCACGCTGGTCCTGCGCTTCTTCCGCAACCCCGAAGTTCACACTATGGCCATCGATGAAATCGAGGCTTATTAAACCGACTGCTTATCCCTCCGCTCCCCATGACCCGTTTCGTCCGCTTCACCGCCCTCCTCCTTGCCGCTCTTGCGGGGCTCTCCGCGTGCAAGAAGCAGCTGCATCCCGTCTCCGTCATCGTCGTAGACCCCATTCGCCACTACTATCCTGTGATTCAGGGTGAAATGATGGGTGTCACCTATGAGGTAGAAAACATCTCCGGACACCCGCTCTTCATTCAGGAGGTGCAGACCTCCTGTGGCTGTCTGGTGCCCCGCGACGAGTTGCCTATCGTCATCTTACCCCACAAGAGCGGTTTCGTCCACCTGGAATTCAACACCATCAAGAATACGGGCTACGTCCACCACTACGTCTATTGCTACGGCAACTTCGCCGACTCCTCATGCATTGAGATGCAGTTTGACACCAATGTGGTGCCCAGCGCCGACTACAACCACGACTACGAAGAGTTGTGGCACCACCAGCACGAGAACGGCATCACCCTGCGTGACTACGTTGACGGTCGCTCTTCACAAAAAGGCTACTATACGGAGGATCCGGGGGAGTCGCAGCAACAAAAGGCTAAGGACGAGGTTCAGAAGGCAATAGACCAAGCCCTGTGAGAGACTGCGCGGGCGCCTCAGTAGCGTTTCTGGCCGTGCAGCACCATCATCTTGTCCTTCAGGGGCTCTATCTCGCCCTGCTCCACCTGCTGCTGCCACTCCTCGGGTGCAATCTCCTCAATGGAAATGCTGATGGCTTCGGGTGCGCAGCCCCAATGTTCGGCAAAGACCCTGTTGACGGCTTCGACAACTTTCTCCTTGGTGGCCTGGTCCTTGGGATAGGCCTTGATTCTGATGTAAGGCATATACGAGTGTTTCTTTAAAGTGAGCACAAAAAGTATGACATCCTGTCCGGCAGTGCCGGCGTTCATCCCAGCAACTTGAGCAGCTGACGCTCGGAGGCGTGGGGCAGCAACGCCGTGAGGTGGGTGTGCATACGCCTGAAAGATTCCTCCGGAGCGCACGACGCCCGGCAGGCCTCCGCGCCGAGCAGCCGCTCAGGCGTGGTGAGCAGCGACCAGCCGAAACCGTATTCGCGCCCGTGCCTGTCGGTGGGATAGACAAAGTCTTCGGTGACGATGCGGCAGGCCATCTGCAGTCGCGTGACATAGGCGTCGAACTTGCCGCGCATCTTGGGGCCCGTGAAGCCGCAGGCGGCACGCAGCTCTCGCGTGATGAGGCTGTCGCTGGCGCTCAGGGTGGAGAGAATCACGTCCTCCACACTGCCCTCTTCCGGTTCGGGGCTACGGCTACGCCGCCAGTTGTAAAGGTGGGGCCACCACTCACGGCTGACAAACCCCGCCTTGCCGCCGAAGAACTTGCCATAGACGCACGAGCCATCCGTCACCACAGGGCCCTTCCACTGCCACAGAGGCCACTCCCACGAGCCGTCGTCGAACTGCACGAAACGACACTCCTCGGCCAGCAGCGCCTCAGCGCAGAAGCCCTGCACGCCGCTGTCCAAAAGAGGGAGAAAGCCTACCTGGCGAATGCACTCTATCAGTTCGGGGCAGGAATGTATCTCCACATCGGGGCCGTTGCTCCTGTCGCTGATGCGACTAAAGTATTCTGTCAGGGATTTCATTGACTGACTGCATTGAATTTTACAACGCAAATATATCTATTTTTGGTGACAATGCCTCATCCTGACAGTTTTTTGACCTGTTGGCCCAGTTTTTTTTATTTTTCGCTCTCCTTTTTGCTGATTTTTTCTATCTTTGCGTGCATAAAAAACATAATTTAATGCCCGAAGAGCACCATGTCCGTCATCTCCGCCCCCCTTTCCCAAACCCAAACCGGCATCTTCACCGAATGTATGCAGCATCCCGACGGGAAACTTTATCTCATCGCCTTCCTATATAAACTGCATCCGGACACCGACCCCGGGCGCTTGGAGGACGCCCTCAGGCAGACGGTAAAAGCCCATCCCTCCATCCTCATGCGCATGAGGGTAAACGAAGAGGGTGTACCCGAGCAATGGCTCGGCACGGAGGCTGTGCCCGACATAGCCACCATCCGGGCGGACAGCATTGACGGGATTCGAAAGCATCTGGTGCAACCCATGCCAATGACAGAAGGGCCTCTCGCGCTTTTCCGCTTCATCCTGACGCCTGAATGCAACTACTTCCTGCTGCAGGTGCACCACGCCATCAGCGACGGCACTTCGCTGAACGTGTTCGTCCGCGACATGGACAGCGCTTATTTGGGCCGGGAACCGGAAGGGGAGGACCTGACGGCGCAGCAATACGCCCTTTGGGAACAGAAGGAGAGGAGCGGCGAAGCCTGGCTGCAGGACAAAGCCTGGAGCGAGGCGCACATCCTCAGCGACGAGGCGGAAACCGTGATTCCGGGCGACCTGAGCGGGGATGAGCCCGGAAGCCGCCGCTTCGAAATGGCGCTCAGCGTGAAGGAGCACGACGTCAGGCAGTTCTGCCAGACACGGGGCGCGAAAAAGAGCACCCTCTTCACTGTGGCCTACGCCCTGCTGATGTCCCGCTACACGGGCAACGACAACGTGCTCTTCTCCACCATTTGGCACGGACGCGCCTCCGACCGTCTGGCCAGGACTTTCGGCATGTTTGTCCGCACGCTGCCCGCCGCATTCCGCCTGAGGGATGACATGAGCGTGGACGAACTGCTGGCCCAGGGCGCCGATGTGCTTAGCGAGGCACGCGCCCACACACTGTATTCCTTCAGCGACTTCTGCCACGAGCGCGGAGTGCAGCCCGCCACAATGTTCGTATGCCAGGGAAAACTCTTCAACGAGGTGCAGCTGGGCGGCCATTCCGCAAGTTGGGAAGACCTGGACTCCGCCCCGCTCTCCGAGCCCCTCGTGGCCGAATTGTGTGAAGAGGGAGAGGGCTATTCCATACGTTTTCAATACCACAGCCACCGCTACTCCGAAGCCTTCCTGCAAGGGCTGGCAGAGAGCTATTCCCAGCTCCTCGGGCAGATGATTCAGAAGGGGGGGCTGCTCCGCGACCTCAGCATCCTCTCCGCCGCGCAGGAAGAGGTGCTCGACCGCTTCAACGAGACGGACTCGCCCTTTGACGAGCGTCAGACCGTCGTCTCTGCCTTCAGACGCATCGCTGCGGAATATCCGCAAAAGACGGCGGTGGTGTTCCGCGAGCGGCGGCTGACCTACAGGGACGCGGACGACGTCAGTGACCGCCTGTCCGCCGTGATTACCGCCAGGGGGCTGGGACGGGAAGACGTCGTAGCCGTGCTCATCCCACGATCGGAGTGGATGGCCACCGTCTCACTGGGCATTCTCAAGGCCGGATGCGCCTATCTGCCACTTGATGCTTCCTATCCCAAAGAGCGCCTGGCCTTCATGCTTGAGGATGCCGGAGCCCGGTTGCTCATTGCAGACCGGTCGCTGGCCGCCCTCACGGACGACTGGCAGGGCGAACGCCTGATGCTGGACGAACTTGAGGCGCTACCCGCGGCGACCGCGCTGCCCGAAGGGCCGCTGCCGGAAAGTCTCTTCACCCTGCTCTACACCAGCGGCACCACCGGAGTGCCCAAGGGCTGCCAGGTGGAGCACCGTAACGTCACGGCCTTCTGCCACATGCACCGCCACTGCCACGAACTCACCGCCGACGCCCGCGTGGGCGCCTACGCCAGTTACGGTTTCGACGCCTCGGTGATGGAGCTTTTTGCCACCCTCACCACCGGCGCCGAATTGCACATCATCCCCGAAGAACTCCGTCTGGACCTGGCCGCGTTGCACGACTACATTGAGGCCAACGGGCTCACCCATATCTTCATGACCACCCAGGTGGCCTATCAGTTTGCCACCAACTTCACCGCCGCCTCACTCCGCCGCCTCATGACCGGCGGTGAAAAACTGCCCGCCCTGACGCCCCCCGAAGGCTACACGGTAGCCAATGGTTACGGACCTTCAGAAAGCATCTGCTACGTGACCAACTTCAATGTGACGCAGCGCATGGAGGACATCCCCATCGGCAGCGCACAGCGCAACGTGAAATGCTACGTCGTGGACCGCCGGGGCCACCGCCAGCCCGCAGGAGCCGCCGGCGAACTGTGGATAGCCTCTCCCCAGGTGACACGCGGCTATCTGCACCAGCCGGAGCGCACGGCGGAGGCCTTCACGCCCAACCCCTTCTCTAAGCAAAGGCATTACGAACGCGTGTATCACACCGGCGACATCGTGGCAATGATGCCCGACGGCAACCTGCGCTTCGTGGGGCGGCGCGACGGACAGGTGAAAATCCGCGGCTTCCGCATCGAGATCAAGGAGGTGGAGGCCGTCATACGCCAATATCCCGGCATCAGCGACGTCACCGTGCAAGCTTTCGACTATGAGGGCGGAGGGAAATACATCGTCGCCTACGTCGTGAGCGACAGCACCATCGACACCGACGCACTCCACCGCTTCATCGCCGGAGAGAAACCGCCCTACATGGTGCCCGCCGTAACGATGCAGATCGGGCGCATCCCGCTCAACCAGAATCAGAAGGTGGACCGCAGGGCGCTGCCCCGCCCCGAGCACACGCCTGACGGGGAGAAGACGCCGACCGCCAACGTGCCGATGAACCTGCTGGAAGAGCAACTGTACAACATCGTGGAGAAACTTGTGGGACACGGAGACTTCGACCTCACCACGCCGCTCAACTATGCCGGCGTCACCTCCATCATGGCCATCAAACTGGCCGTGCAACTGAACAGGCGCATCGGCGTGAAACTCAACCCCAAATCGATAATGAAGGGCTGCAGCCTGCACGACATAGAAAACGAGATACTCCGGGCGCTGCTGGAGGGCGGACCCGGTGCCGCTCCCGCGGAGGGCGACACGACAGCCCGCAAGGCTGCAGGCGCGCCCTTCCCGCTGACCTACGCCCAGACCGGAGTCTATTTCGACTGCATGAAGCATCCGACCTCCATACGCTACAACATCCCCACCCTCGTCAGCTTCCCCGAGAGTTTGGACAGCAACGCGCTGGCCGATGCCGTGAAGCGCGCCGTCGCCCTGCACCCCCAATTCTCTGTGCATTTCGGCAACGAGGGGACGGAGACCGTGCAGATTCCCGACCCCGGACTGGCGCCCGCCGTAAATCTGAAGGAGATGAGCGAGGAGGAACTGACACAGTACAGGCAAGACTTCGTGCGCCCTTTCAACCTCAAGCAGGGACCGCTCTACCGCATGGAAGTGGTGCGCACCGAGCAGAGGCTTTGCCTCCTGAGCGATATGCACCATCTCATCGCCGACGGCATCTCCTTCGACCTCTTTCTACGCCAGGTTTGCACCCTGGTGGACGGTGGCAGCGCAGAACCCGAGGAAGTATCCTACGCCGCCTTTGCCGAGGCCGAACGGGACGCCCGCAATCAGTCCGCCTTTGCCGAGGCACATGAGTTTTTCGATAAGCGGCTGAGCGGCATAGAGGGCGTCACCGAACTGCCCTCCGATCTGTCCAATCCCACCGAGGGGGGCGAACGCAGGAGAGTGTCGGCCCCCCTGCACTTCGAACGCATCGAAGCCTTCTGCCGCAGCGAGGGCATCACACCGGCCCACCTCACCTTGGCCGCCGCCTTCTATGCCCTGTCACGCTTCTCGGGCAACGGACAATTGTGCATCACCACCATCAGCAACGGACGTTCAGACCTGCGTCTTATGTCCACCGTGGGCATGTTTGTCAACACCCTGGCCCTGACGGCCCGCGTAGAGCATCAAAGCGTGCGCAGCTTCCTGCACGAGGTGCGCGACGACTTTGAGGCCACACTCGCTCACGAGCAATATCCCTTCGCCCGAATTGCCGCCGACTACGGCCTCACGGCCGACATCCTTTTTGCCTACCAGATGGGCGTCATAGAGCCCCACAGTTGCATGGGCCAACCCGTAACAGCGGAAAGCATGGAGGCCGCACAGCCCAAATTCCGTATCGCCCTGTATATAGAAGAGGAAAACGGGCAGCCCTCGGTGTGCATTGACTACGACGACGGGCGCTACAGCCACTCCCTGATACACCATCTGGCTCGCGCGGTGAGCCTTGCTGCCGAAGCCTTTGCCAACGACCCTTCGCAGGCGCTCATGGATGTGGAGCTGACCGACGACGAACAACGGCAGGAGCTGAGTGGGTTCAATGCCACCGACTCGCCCTACGACGAAAGTCAGACCATCGTGTCGCTTTTCCGCAAGCAGGCTGCCATGACACCCGACCGTCCGGCGGTGGTCTTCGGGGAACGCTGCCTAAGCTACCGTGAGACGGACGCTGTCTCGGAGCGCATCGCGCTCTATGTACACCGCTTGGGCCTCGGCCCCGAGGACGTGGTTTCCATCCTGATTCCGCGCTCGGAGTGGATGGCGACAGCCTCTCTGGGCGTGCTCAAGGCCGGCAGCGCCTATCAACCACTCGACCCCTCCTACCCCAAGGAGCGTCTGAATTTCATGATGAAGGACGCCGGAGCCAAGCTGCTCATCGCCGACAGGGCGCTACGCCCCCTTGTGGATGAGTACGACGGCGAAGTGCTCTTCACAGACGCCATCAGCACATTGCCCGAAGCCACGGAGCCCCTACCCGACACGGCCACGCCGGAGAACCTTTTCATCCTGCTCTACACCAGCGGCTCCACCGGTGTGCCCAAGGGTTGCCAGTTGGAGCAACGCAACATCACGGCCTTCTGCCATTGGTACAGGCAACGCCTCTCGCTCACCCCCGATTGCCGTGTGGCCGCCTACGCAAGCTATGGCTTCGATGCCTGCATGATGGACCTCTGGCCGGCACTCACCTCCGGCGCTTGTGTGGACATCATCTCCGAAGACCTCCGGCTGAACCTTCCCGAACTGAACACCTACTTCGAACGGCACGGCGTGACCCACTCGTTCATCACCACACAGGTGGGCTACCAGTTTGCCGTCAACGTGAACAACCATTCGCTCAGACACTTCCTCGTGGGCGGAGAAAAGCTGTCGTCGCTCAATCCTCCGACAAGCTATCTCATGCACAACGGCTACGGCCCCACGGAATGTACCGTATTCACCACCACCTACACCCTGAGCCTGTGCCAGCAGGACATCCCCATCGGACGCCCCCTGGACAACCTTCGCCTCTACGTGGTCGATGCCCAAGGGCACCTGCTGCCTCTGGGCGCACTGGGCGAACTGTGGGTGAGCGGCCCCCAGGTGGGGCGCGGCTATCTCAACCGCCCCGACCTCAACGACACCGTCTTCATCGCCAATCCCTTCGACAACGACCCGCAACACAGCCGCATCTACCGCACAGGCGACATCGTGCGCTGGATGAGCGACGGCAACATCCAGTTTGTCGGACGCCGCGACGGACAGGTGAAGATACGCGGTTTCCGCATTGAGCTCAAGGAGGTGGAGGCTGTCATCCGCCAGTTTCCCGGCATCGGAGATGTCACCGTGCAGGCCTTCGATCACGAGAGCGGCGGCAAGTTCATCGCTGCCTATATTGTAAGCAACGAGACTGTTGACACCGACGCCCTGCGCGATTTCATCGGACGCCACAAGCCTTCTTATATGGTTCCCGCTGCGCTGATGCAGATTGAGCGCATCCCGCTCAACCAAAACCAGAAGGTGAACCGCCGCGCCCTCCCGGCGCCGGTACTCCAGAGTGTGGTGAAGGACTACACGGCGCCGGCCACGGAGACTGAGAAGATTTTCTGCGACATCTTCGCCGACGTGCTCGCCCTGGAGCGCGTGAGCGCCACCGACAACTTCTTCGACCTGGGCGGCACCTCGCTCATGGTGACACGCGTCATCATCGAAGCCGACCGCCACGGCCGCCCAATTGCCTACGGCGACCTCTTCTCCCACCCCACCCCGCGCCTGCTGGGGGCTTTCCTTTCTGATCTTAACAGCAAGGGGGAGACAGACGGAGGCAACGATGCGGAATACGACTACAGCGCCATCAACGACGTGCTCGCGAGCAACACGCTGGAGGCCTTCCGTCAAGGGACGCCACAGACACTGGGCCGCGTGCTGCTGACGGGCGCCACGGGCTACCTGGGCATCCACGTGCTGCACGAACTCATCGGCAGGGACGATGTGCCCCACATCTTCTGCCTGGTGCGTGGCGAGAGCCGGGAGAAGGCTGAGAGTCGCCTGAAGAACCTGCTCTTCTACTATTTCGGCCATAATTTCAAGACGCTCTTCGGCAGTCGCCTCAGCGTGGTGCCCGGCGATGTGACGCAGGAGATAGAGACGGACGAGACGGTGGACACCGTGATTAACTGCGCCGCCGTGGTGAAACACTTCTCCAGCGGCACCGAGATTGAGGACGTCAACGTGCGCGGGGCGGCGCACTGCGTCCGCTTTTGCATGAGGACGGGCGCCCGTCTCATCCACATATCCACCTACAGCACGGCCGGCCTCTCCGTGAACGGCACACCCGGCCCCGATGCGGTACTCACCGAGCAGCGCCTCTTCTACGGCCAGTCGCTGGACAACCGCTACGTGCACTCCAAGTTCGTCTCCGAGCGTCTCGTGCTGGAAGCCATTGCGCACAGCGGGCTCAATGCCAAGGTGATGCGCGTGGGCAACCTGGCGCCCCGATCCACCGACGGCGAATTCCAAATCAACTTCCAAACCAATGCCGCCCTAGGCCGCGTGAGGGTGTATCGCGTGCTGGGCTGCTACCCCTACGGGCAAACCGACGACCCGATGGAGTTTTCGCCCATCAACGAAGTGGCCCACGCCATAGTCACCCTGGCCGTCACGCCCCGCGAGTGCTGCCTCTTTCATCCTTTCAACAACCACTCCGTCCACCTGGGCGACGTGCTCAACGAACTGCGCCTCATCGGCGAAGCCCCGCGCCAGGTGGAGGCCGCCGACTTCACCTCCGCCCTGGAGCAGAGCAAGCAGCAGCCCGACAAGGCACGCTTCCTGCAGAGCCTCCTGGCCTATCAGGATATGGCGCACGGAGGCGAGGTACGCCCCATCGCCACGCTGAACAGCTACACCACACAGGTACTCTACCGCTTGGGCTTCCGCTGGTCGCCCACGTCGTGGGACTATGTGGACCGCTTCCTCACCGCCCTCGACGGACTGGGATATTTTGAACAGTAATATGAAGAAAATCATACCACATCTGCCGGTCGGTGACAAACTGAGCGTCATCTTCATCATGGCGGTCATCCTCGCCGTATTGGTGACGCAGTATGCGGTGAACATCCGCAAGGACAAGGACGTGGCACGCGAGCGGATGACCCGTGAGATGGTCATCGTGGAGCAGCGCCTCATCTTCGAGCTGGCCGATGTCGAATATGCCGTGAGCGTGATGCGCCCCACGGCAGCGCACATGCTCCACCATCCCGACAGCCTGCAGGCACTCACCCACCGAATGGTGAGGTTCATTTCCAACCTGCAGGCAGCGGGCATCGCCTTTGAGCCCTACTATTTCCCAGAACACGGCAAATGGTACGAGCCCAGCAGCTGGCGTAAGGGCAACATGATTTTCGATGAGCAGTCGGGCGGACCCCATCATGACTACTTCAGTATGGACTGGTATCGGGAGGGCCTCACCGCCGACCCCGAGCACGGCCACTGGACCCATCCCTATCAGGACAACACTCAGGACGACAAATGGGTGACCACCTTCTCCATGCCGCTCTTCGATGAGAACGACTCGATCATCGGCGTGATAGCGACCGACGTGGCGCTTGATACACTCCGACGCGTGCTCAAGAAGTCCGAGCCATACAAGGGCAGCGTGTGCCGCCTGACCGACCTTAACGGCCACGTCATTGCGAGTTCGGACAGCATCCTGCCCGACCCCGAGAAATGCTTCACGGACAGCATGAGAGTGGGCAACTACGACCTCATGGTGCATCTTTCCTGCCCCAAAAAGGCCATCTACGGCAGCACGATACTGATGGAGCTGCTCACCCTCGCGCTGATGAGTGTCTGCATCGCGCTGCTCATCTGGATTGGCCGGCACAGCATCCACAGCATCTCGGAGCTTCACGAAGCCCGCGAAAGCCAGCGGGAACTGGAGCGCGAGATGGAGGTGGCCCACAACATCCAGATGGGCATCCTGCGCACCGACTTTCCCCCTGGCGTGTCCGCCCATCTGCTGCCCATGCAGGAAGTGGGCGGCGACCTCTACGACTTCTGCGAGCGCGACGGCGCGCTCTGGTTCATCGTGGGCGACGTGTCGGGCAAAGGCGTGCCCGCCGCCATGATGATGGGCGCCACGGTGACGCTGTTCCGCAACGCCGTGCGCCGATGCGAGGCGCCGGCCGACATCGTGAGCGAAATCAACACCACGCTCTCCGACCACAACCCCAACCTGATGTTTGTCACCGCCTTTGTGGGGCGTCTCGACCTGCAACACGGACTGCTGACCTACTGCTGTGCGGGCCACAATCCGCCCGTGCTCAACGGCGAAGTCATGAACATCGCGCCCGACATCCCCATAGGTTTCCGTTCGGACTATTGCTACAGGCAGCACAACTGCCTCTTCCCCAAAGGTACCCGACTGGTGCTCTACACCGACGGCATCACCGAGGCGCGCAACCAGGAGCATGAGCAGATGGGGCTCGACCGCCTCCGCGACATCATCCGGTCGCAAGACAACGGGACGGCGGAGAAGACGGTCATGTGCGTCATTGAAGCCGTCTGCGACTTCTGCGAGGACTGCGACCAGACCGACGACATGGCCGTGATGTGCATCGTCAACGACCGGGCCCCTCAACAGCCCGCACTCACGCTCTCCAACACGCTTTCCGAGGTGACGCGCGCCAAGGAACTGCTGCGCGACTACTGCGATGCGCTCGCCCTCACGGACAAACAGTCGCGCGAGATGTGCCTGGCTCTGGAAGAGGCACTGGTCAACGTTGTCAACTACGCCTATCCCGAAGGCCACAGCGGAGTCATCCGTCTCGACATCATCGCCTCGGCGGACAACGGCAGACGCCGCCTCGTCCTGGTCATCAGCGACGAGGGCACCCCCTTCGACCCCACGGCGCAACCGGAGGTGAACGTCGGGGACGCCGTGAACGCACGCCAGGCGGGCGGACTGGGCATCCTCTTCTACAAGACGTTGATGGACGAAGTCAGCTACCGCCGCAGCGACGACGGTTGCAACATCCTGATCATGACTAAAACATTTGCAAACTGAAAAGAATTATATGATATGAAAATCGACATCCGAACACAAGAGCATGGCGTGACGGTGGCGCTCGCCGGCGAGTTCGACACCATAGCCACCACCGAGATGAGTGACCGTCTGAACGAAATCCTCGAACTGACCGACCGCCCCGTCACCGTGGATTGCAGCGAACTGGAGTATATCAGTTCCTCGGGCCTGCGCTTCTTCATGCAGCTCAAGCGCGGCAGCGAGCGGCGCGGCGGCAGTGTGAGCCTCGTCGGCCTCAACGAGGACGTGAAGGAAATCTTCCGCCTGAGCGGCTTCTGCAACCTCTTCGACATCCAGTAAAAGAAGAATGTCTGCAGCGCCTCCCGGCGACACAGACATTCCCTGAAACAAGAGTCAAACAATAGGTCGATCAAAGAGGATAGTCCTCGAAAGCATAGAGCACGGTGGATAGATAGCGCTCGCCCGTGTCGGGCAGGAGCACAACGACCTTTTTCCCCTTGTTTTCCGGACGCCTGGCGATCTCGGCGGCAGCAAAAGCCGCTGCACCGGCCGAAATGCCCACCAGCAGACCTTCACTCTTAGCCAGCTGGCGTCCTGTGCGGATGGCGTCGTCATTTTCCACATCAAACACCTCGTCCACCACGTCGGCATTGTAGGTGGCGGGCACGAAGCCGGCACCGATACCCTGTATCTTGTGGGGGCCGCTCTGCCCGCCGTTGAGCACGGGTGAGGATTTGGGCTCCACGGCAATCACCTTTACGCCGGGCTTCTTCTCCTTGAGATATTTACCCACACCACTGACGGTGCCGCCGGTGCCTACGCCGGCCACAAAGATGTCTACCTCGCCGCCTGTCTGCTCCCAGATTTCGGGGCCGGTGGTGGCGTAATGACGTGCGGGATTGGCAGCGTTCTCAAACTGCTGCAGGATGATGCTGCCCGGGATGCTCTCCCTGAGCTCCTTGGCCGCACGGATGGCGCCGGGCATACCGTCCTTGCCGGAAGTCAGACGCACCTCTGCGCCATAGGCCTTCACCAGGTTGCGACGCTCCACGCTCATCGTCTCGGGCATCGTGAGAATCAGTTTGTAACCTTTCACGGCCGACACCAGAGCCAGACCCACGCCGGTGTTGCCGCTGGTGGGCTCGATGATGGTGGCACCGGGCTTGAGGAGCCCCTTCTTCTCGGCGTCCTCAATCATGGACAGGGCGATGCGGTCTTTCACGCTGCCGCCGGGATTGAAATACTCTACCTTCGCAATGACGGGCGTCTCAAGACCCTTCTCCTGTGAATACTTGCCAAGCTCCAGCAGCGGCGTGTTGCCGACGAGTTCGGTCAGTTTTTTTGCAATCTTAGCCATAGTCGTTTTCCTGTTATAATTTAATTATTCACTTTTCATTTTTCATTATCAAATGGCCTCCAGCGCCTGCTTCAGGTCGTCGATGATGTCGTCGATGTGCTCCGTGCCGATGGAGAGGCGCACGGTGGCGGGGGTGATGTGCTGCTCGGCGAGTTCCTCGGGCGAGAGCTGCGAGTGGGTCGTCGTGTAGGGGTGAATCACCAGGCTCTTCACGTCGGCCACGTTGGCCAGCAGCGAGAAGATTTGCAGCGCGTCGATGAACTTCCAGGCCTCTTCCTGTCCGCCCTTAATCTCGAAGGTGAAAATGGAGCCGGCGCCGTTAGGGAAGTATTTCGTGTAGAGCGCGTGGTCGCGATGCGATGGCAGGGCGGGATGGTTGACACGGGCCACCTTGGGGTGCTTCGAGAGGAAGTCCACCACCTTGAGGGCGTTCTCCACGTGGCGCTCCACGCGCAGGCTCAGCGTCTCCACACCCTGCAGGAGGATAAAGGCATTGAAGGGCGAAATGGCAGCACCGGTGTCGCGCAGCAGCACCGCACGGATGCGGGTGACGAAGGCGGCAGCGCCGACGGCGTCGGCGAACACGATGCCGTGATACGAGGGGTCGGGCTTGGCCAGCGTGGGGAACTTGTCGGCATTGGCCTTCCAGTCAAACTTGCCGCCGTCCACGACGACACCGCCCAACGAGGTGCCGTGACCGCCGAGGAATTTGGTGGCGGAGTGCACCACGATGTCGGCGCCGTGCTCCAATGGTCGGATGATGTAGGGCGTGCCGAAGGTGTTGTCCACGATGAGGGGGATGCCGTGACGGTGGGCCACGGCGGCGACGCCTTCAATGTCGAGCACGTCGCTGTTGGGGTTGCCGAAGGTCTCGGCGAAGACGGCTTTCGTCTCGGGACGGATAGCGGCTTCGAGGGCCTTGAGGTCGTTCACGTTGACGATGGTGTTGCTCACACCCTGACCGGCGAGCGTGTGGGTGATGAGGTTGTAGCTGCCGCCGTAGAGGTTGTCGGCAGCCACGAGGTGGTCTCCGGCCTGCAGGATGTTCTGCAGCGCATAGGTGATGGCGGCGGCACCGCTGGCGACGGCCAGACCGGCCACACCGCCTTCGAGGGCGGCCACGCGGTCTTCGAAGACGCCCTGCGTGGAGTTGGTCAGACGGCCGTAGATGTTGCCGGCGTCGCGCAGGCCGAAGCGGTCGGCGGCGTGCTGCGAGTTGCGGAACACGTAGCTGGTGGTCTGATAGATGGGCACCGCGCGGGCATCGGAGGGCAGATCATGGTTGGGTTGCCCCACATGGAGCTGAAGAGTCTCAAATCGGTAGTTGTTTTGTGTGCTCATAGCTTGTCTCCTTTCTTTTTATGAATTAGTTTTTGTTGTTTTTCGGGTGCAAAGGTACGGCGTTTGGAGATTTTTACCAAATTTCTTGCGTAATTCGGAATTAATCACTAATTTTGCAGCCGAGACAGAAAATATTTCCTCCTCAAGGGGCAAAAACGCCCCTCTGACAGAATAACATTCCGAAAAACGCTATGGAAAAACTGGATGAGACTGATTTGCAGATACTCCGCACGCTGCAACGCAACGCAAAATTGACCACAAAAGAGCTGGCCGA
>CADAVI010000034.1 GCA_902791295.1 uncultured Bacteroidales bacterium
TAATCCGTTCAACATAATCAATACCTCCTAATTATACTTTTAGTTTAACGTATGTTGTTGATTGCCTCGGCCTATTTAGCGTCGGCTTTCACTAAGGGATATGCAACTACCGTGCCATATAACAATTCCGTGCCAGAATGACAACCGCAAAAGTCAATCTGGCACGGATTTTAAACTCGGTTAAACTATGCTGACAATTTCTTAAACGTTATTAAACATTGACTGTTTCAATCTTGCTTGTTTATCAATTCACATATCGCATCCTCACGAATAATCATTGGGGCAGCCTTCCCTGCCAATATCAGTACCTTCTTGCTGTTTCGATAGATGTGTAACTGGCGGGAGCGTACAACCACTGTCAGTTCAGGGTCATTCTGCATAGCCAACCAAAAGGGATGGTAGATGCCATCCGCCTCAAACAGCTTCCTTTGCAGATGCGAACACATATTGGTAGTGTCAATGTCAATCATAAAGATAAATTGGAATTTGTTTTACAACAATATGATTTCGTTTTCGTCTTAAGTCTTGATCGGGCTGGATCAGGGGCTTGTAGTCGGTTCGTTTGCTGGCTCGGCTGTGGTCAGCATCATCTGTTGCGCACTGGTTCACCGTTTGCACACGCCGCATCAACTGCTCAGCATCCCTAGCGTCATCCCAATGATTCCTGGTGTGCTGATGTATCGGGCACTGTTTGCGTTTATCAATATGCATGGCGTGGAGGGTGAGGTAACGGTGGCGATGAACAATGCCATCCAGGCCTCGCTTATCATCCTGTTCATCGCTCTGGGTGTAGCCATCCCCAATGTGTTCTTCCGCCGGATAATCAGTCCGTGCGGCTAATCACAATGCGCTTATGCAACTTTACACGCATCTTTTTAATATGTACTTGCCTTGGCGTTGGTGAACAGCCAATGGCCGTCATGCTTGGATAATTGAAAATAGAGTTGCAAATGCCACGTATGACGACCTCCGCCAAATACGGCAGCATTGACCCTGCTACGACCTGCAAGGGTGGCATGATTGCCACTGACCTTGATGTCCATCTGCTCATGCTCGGCTGAATAGTAGTTCAGTGTGCCGTTGGCGATTGACTGTATGTAGTTTAACGGTTTTAGTTGACTACTTGTGGTCTTAGTCACGATAAGGGTTGATCCGGGTTAAACTTAATTTTAATTCACGTTGACTCTACTTTACGTTAGTCATAAATAGGGTTTACATCAATACTACGCAACAAGGGAGAGAGGACCGGAGAGCCCTTCTTCTCTGCCTCCTGTTCCTGTCTCGCCCTATAGCAAGACAAATTTTTACAATGCAGTTTTAACTGAAACAGCCCCTCAAAAACCTGGCTCGACTCAAACGATGAAATGGCTCGGCTCAAACGATCGAACGAGTCGGCTCACGCGATTTTGGGAGCTTATTCGCGCAGAGCTTAGGACTACGCTTTTTTTCGGACAACTATAAAAAAAGTTTTGGATAACTATGCAGTAAAAATTGGAAGGGCTATAAAAAAGCGCCCGCAGGAAAGTCTGCAGGCGCCTTGGGCGTGTTTTCATGAAAAGATTTGTGCATCTCTACTTCGCGTAGTATATCTTGCCATTCTGGATGTAGTAGCCTTTGACAGGCGCCTTGAAAAGACGACGGCCGTTGAGGTCGTAACGGGCACCTGAGACGCCGGAGGGAACGGCTTTGACGCTGCCGACCGATGTGAGGTCGCTAGTCATGAAATCAACATACATCGTCTGCCCGTCGGTCGGATAATGCGCGCGTCCTTCTTTGTCGCCAAAGGAATTGGTGCTGAAGGAGAACTCCAGGCGATACGGGATGTAGCTCTGCAGGCCGGAAAGCAAGTCAATGGCCGGGCCGGCAAACTCCCACTCTCCATTGCCTTTGTCGGTGGCATAGAC
The DNA here is from genome assembly GCA_902791295.1 of uncultured Bacteroidales bacterium. GTDB lineage: Bacteria > Bacteroidota > Bacteroidia > Bacteroidales > Bacteroidaceae > Physcousia. The sequence goes on from CADAVI010000034.1 coordinate 1,905, forward strand.
ATGAGTCCATGTGTGCTCCGACCCTGCTTGTTTGGCTGGATAAACGCAATAGTCCATAAAGAGCTCCGTGACGTCTGTTGTCGTTGTTGCAGTGAAACTGTTGAGAAAAAATGCCGTTGTTGGTTCGGTATTGCCTCCCACATTACCACCCTGGTCTGGCAAGGGGACAGTCAAGGCGTCAGAGTTAAACTTCACTTTGAGGGTAACGCCAAGAATCTTCTGATCAGAGACGACTTCGCTGTCGTCCACCGTGAAGTTGGCTCCCGTATTCTCCCTGTATGCCTTCCACAGGTTGGCACTCTGTGCCGTAAACACTTTTACCGTGAAGCCGGGCTGGGTGTTCACGACATTGGCGCCAAGAGTCAGTGTGCCCGACACATTGCAGACGAAGTTTTTCAGACTCGTACAGCCGCTGAAAAGCCCGTCGTGAACGGTATAGTCGCCGGCAGAAACGAGTTCGATATACTTGATGTCCCCGTAATTACTGAACTGATTGTCAAGAGTGGCGACGTTATGCACACAGAGCTTCTTCACATTGTCCTGCGCAGTCATTTCCTGACCCACATATTCCTTCGTCACACGACGGAACATCGGCTCCCAATAGTTGTCGTCCGTGAGGTCGGAGCCCTTGAACTGTGCCGACTTTGTGTCGTCAATCGGTTCAATAATGATTTGAAACTGCGGCCCGCGATCCGCCCATTCGTAGGTGTTGAGCGTGAAGCGGAAATTGTTGTCTGCATTCTCGCCGACAAACTGGATATTCCCATGCTCAAGGTCGATGACGGACTCCGTGATCACGATACTGGCATGTGCGCCCGATACTGCCGCAAAGAGCGCTGCCATGAAAAAGAAAAATTTTGTCTTCATTGTTGTTGTATGTTAAAGGGTTAATGTATATGGTTTCAACATCTCTCATTTCTCTCAATACCAAGACATGCTGACATAGCCATAAACCTTTCACACAAAAAAAGCGTGAGAGACAACCCTTACTCATCTTGAATCTGGCTCTGGAAAACCGTTACTACAATGAATAAGAAAAATAGCACCCCCACGCCGTATAGTAGCCACTACACCGGCATGGGAGCCGTATATTAGCATCTACATACGAATGGGCGTTACTACACTTCTTTATCCCGTAGTGTGAAATTTTCCAGATTTCGATTCAAAGGATAAAGCGCAGAACGCCTTGATTTACCCGGATGTAACTCCTTTCACGTGCCTCCTCTTCGGAGGACAGGAACCCGGGATTTTTGCCTGCCTGCGCAGGCTTCGCCCTCCGCTGAGGGTGAGATTTGTCACGAATGACACCGCAAAAATACAAAATTTTATTTAACTTACAACTTTTTGGGGCAGATTTTCACGCACTAATGCACGGAATCCGTTTCATTAACGACTTTTATCGTACTCATTAATGAATTCGATCGTTTTCATTTATGAATTGCATCGATTTCATTAATGAACGGTTTTTCTCGGTTTTCTTAAAAAAAGATTCGTGCAGATTAGAGAGATTCGTGTTCGACCAATCAAAGCATACATAAAACTTGACATCTAAACCCGCTTTCACGGGCTCTGCGCGGTCTCTGCACGGCCTCTGCACGGTATCTGATCGAGGGCTCGACGAACAAGCCGATATTGATTATCAGGCTTTTACGCCTCCGCAGCAAGGCGCATTTCTTCGAGAATCCGACGCCAAAATTTTGACAAACCGCAATTTGCTTGCAACTTGCGTGTTTGCGCGAGTAAATTCCGCGCAACATAAAAAGCGGCACTTACACAATAATTTTCGCGGAAAAATTTGGAGATTAAGACAAAAACTGCTACCTTTACGCAGTTTATTGTGTAAAATGTCATGGAAGTCGTTCGCTTTTCCACCCATAAATGGTTGTCGCCGCTGAGTTGGCTCTACGGCCTGGGCGTGAATGTGCGCAACGAACTCTTCGACCTGGGCTGGCTCAAAAGCCGTTCCTTCCCCATACCCGTTATCAATATCGGCAACCTCACCATAGGCGGCACAGGGAAGACGCCCCACACGGAATATCTCATACGACTGCTGAGCCGCGAGTTTCGCGTGGCCGTGCTGTCACGCGGCTACCGACGCGAGAGCTCGGGCTACGTGCTGGCGGGGCCCGACACGCCCGCATCGCAAATCGGCGACGAACCCTGGCAGATGAAGCAGAAGTTCCCCGAGGTCTATGTGGCCGTGGACGCCAATCGCCGCAGGGGCATCACCCGCCTGATGCGCGACGAGGAGACACGCGACGTCGAAGTCATCCTGCTCGACGACGCCTATCAGCACCGCTACGTGAAGGCCGGCCTCAACATCCTGCTTGTCAACTGGCACCGGCCCATCCATCTGGACCGTCTGCTGCCCGCAGGACGTCTGAGAGAACCCTTCCGCAACCGCAACAGGGCCGACATCGTCGTCGTGAGCAAATGCCCCTCCGACGTCAGCCTGATGGACATGCACGTGATGCAAAACCACTTGGCACTGCAGCCCTTCCAGGCCCTCTTCTTCAGCGCGTTCCGCTACAACAACCTGCGGCCTCTCTTCCCCGAGACCGAGGCCCCGAGCATCACGCCGGAGTCGCTCAGGGAGACCAATGTGCTGCTCATCTCGGGCATCGGTTGCCCCAAGCAGATGGAGAACGAACTGAAGCCGCTGGTCAGGAGCCTCAAGACACTCACCTTCCCCGACCATCACGGCTACACAGCCTCCAACGTGAAATGGGCCGAGAACCTCTTCTCGCGGCTGCCGAAGCCCCGCATGGTCATCACCACCGAAAAGGACGCCGCACGCATCGCGGAAAAGGTGAGCTACGACGGATCGGAACTGCAGCGATCCACCTATGTGCTGCCCGTCGAGGTGGCCTTCCTGCAGAACCAACAGGAATCATTCAACAAAAAAATACTGAACTATGTACGAACAAATCTTAGAAACCGCAAAGTGGATTAAGAGCAGAATGAACCATACGCCCAAGACGGCCGTCATCCTGGGCACCGGACTCGGACAGTTGGCAGCAGAAATCAAAACAGAGATGGAGATTCCCTACGCCGACATCCCCAACTTCCCCGTGACGACAGTGGACGGACATGCCGGCAAGCTCATCTTCGGCACACTGGGCGGCAAAGAGATTCTGGCTATGGACGGCCGATTCCACTACTACGAGGGCTACAGCATGAAGGAGGTGACATTCCCCGTCCGCGTGATGAAGGAACTGGGTATCAACACACTCTACCTCACCAACGCCGCCGGCGGCACCAATCCCAGCTACCGCATCGGCGACATCATGATTATCACCGACCACATCAACAATATGCCCGAGAATCCCCTCCACGGGGAGAACATCCCTCAGGGCCCCCGATTCCCGGACATGGGGCACGCCTATGATCCCGAACTCATCGACCTGGCCGACGCCATTGCCGCAGAGAAGGGTCTGAAGGTGCGTCACGGCGTCTATGTGGCCACTCAGGGCCCCTGCTACGAGACACCTGCCGAATATCGCATGTATGCCCAGATGGGCGGCGACGCCGTCGGCATGAGCACCGTGCCCGAAGTCATCGTGGCCCGCCATGTGGGCATCCGCTGCTTCGGCTTCAGCATCATCACCGACCTCGGCGGACACGCACAGGTGATGAAGGTGACGCACGAAGACGTGCAGAAGGCCGCCAACGAGGCACAGCCCCGCGTGGCCGCCATCATGCGTGAAATGATTGAGCGTTCGTGATGGAGATTGCCAAACTGGGTGAATTCGGCCTGATACGCCGTCTCACCGAATCCATCGTGCCCGCACAGGCCTCCACGCTCAAGGGCGTGGGCGACGACTGCGCCGTTATCGCGCCGACGGAAGGCGAGGTGACGCTCGTCACCACCGACATGCTGATGGAGGGCGTCCATTTCGACCTCATCTACACCCCGCTCAAGCACTTGGGCTACAAGGCCGTCGCCGTGAATCTCAGCGACCTCTACGCCATGAACGCCACACCCCGTCAGGTGACGGTGTCGCTGGCCATCGGCAAACGTTTTCAGGTGGAGGACATCGACGCCCTCTATGAAGGCATGAAGCTGGCCTGCGAGAAATACGGCGCGGACATCGTGGGCGGCGACACCACCGCAAGCATGACGGGTCTGGCCATCAGCATCACCGCCATCGGCACGGCGCGCAAGGAAGACATCGTCTGCCGCAACGGCGCGAAGGAGACTGACCTCATCTGCGTCTCCGGCAACCTGGGCGCCGCCTATATGGGACTGCAGCTGCTGGAGCGCGAGAAGACCGTATATCTACAGCAGGCACGCGAGAGCGGCGGCAACGCCGATATGCCCTTTGAGCCCGACTTCGCCGGACGCGAATATCTGCTCGAGCGACAACTCAAGCCCGAACCCCGGCGCGACATCGTCGGACGACTGAAGGAGGCAGGCATCCGTCCCACCTCGATGATAGACATCTCCGACGGCCTCAGCAGCGAACTGCTCCACATCTGCCACGAGAGCGGGTGCGGCTGCCGCATCTACGAAGAACGTATTCCGCTCGACTACCAAACGGCAGTGGCGGCGGAAGAGTTCAACATGAACGTGACCACCTGCGCCCTCAACGGCGGCGAAGACTACGAACTGCTCTTCACCGTGCCGCTCTCGGACAAGGAAAAGGCGGAGGCGCTGGAAGACGTCAAAATCATCGGCTACATCTCCAAGGCCTCACAGGGCAAGGTGCTCGTCACACGCGACGGCGCCGAGTTCGAGTTGAAGGCTCAGGGATGGGTGATGCCGTCGGCTTAAGGCTTCTTCCAGGCATTAATCACCTCGCCGACATACATCGTGTGGAGGCCGGCGGAGTTGTTGCGATACTGCTGCCGGGGCACATCGCTGCGGAAACCTTTTTGGTCGAAGGGTGCGGCATACATCGTCTTGCACTCAATCACCGATTCTGCCTCCGTGTAGTAGGGCGTGCCGTTGGCGGTGTAGGCGGTGTGCAGTTTCAAAGCGGCAGCCTTGTCGCCGTCGCGTCCGCTCTTCGAGCCCATATACCTGAGCACGTTGGCGTGCTTGGGGCCGAAGGTCATCACGGTGAAATACTGCGACTCGTCCATAAACTTCTTGGTGTAGCGTTTCTCGGCCACATAGACCGTCAGCGCCGTGCGGCCCCACAGGGTGCCGATGCCGCCCCAACCGATGGTCATGGCGTTGTGTTTCTTCTTGCTGCCTGCAGCCAAAATCTCGGCCTTGCGGAACCACTGGAAACCGTTCTCGGTGAAACCTTTCTCCACCTCGAATTTCTCAAATCCGTACTCTTCCTGCGCCTTCACGCCGGAGCACACCGTCAACGCAGCCACTGCGAGCAGTGCTTTCATCATGTTCTTTTTTATAACACTATACTGTCTTGTCCTCATTCCTGAAAATCAGTCTCAAACTGCTGCGATAGTTAAAGTAGTTCCACATCCAGTTAATCAGTACCACAATCTTGTTTCGTACGCCCAGCAGCGATCTGAGATGAACCACCAGCCACAACAGCCAAGCCGTGATACCTCCAAACTTCAGACGGGCAATCTCTGCCACTGCCTTCTTACGGCCTATAGTGGCCATCGTTCCGAGGTCCCTGTAGCGGAACACTTGGTCACTGACGTTCCCGCCTCTTTGCTCAGATGATTTACGGCGCTTAATCGTTTTTGCCACACAGTCGGCCTGTTGCATAGCCACCTGTGCCAACTGCGGATGGCCATGAGGATAATCTTTATCCCCATCCACTATGCTCACGTCGCCAATGGCGAAGACATCGTTCAGGCCCTTCACTCGCAGACAGGTGTCGGTAACAATTCTGCCACCGGCACCCAGCGTCATCTCCGGTGTCGACATGAAACGGTTGGCTCTGATGCCCGCCACCCATATCACAGTCCGTGTGGCAAGCGTGCTGCCGTCCTCCATATACAGCACTCCGTCGCGGCAGTCGGCAACTCTCGCACCCGGCATCACCTCAACGCCCATCTCCGTGAGATCTCGCTCTGCACGCCTGGAGGAAGCCTCATCCATAGATTTCAACAACCGCGCGTCACTGTTTACCAGCACGATGCGCATCTTTGCCGTGTCCATGTCGGGATAGTCACGAGGGACTATCGTGCGCTTCATCTCAGCCAGCGCGCCGGCTATCTCCACGCCCGAAGGTCCTCCACCCACAACGGCGACCGTCAGCAGCGCCCGGAGCGTCTCCTCGTCGGTCTCCACCTCGGCTCTCTCCAGGTTGCTCAGTATGGTGTTGCGCAGGTTCATCCCGTCCAACACTGTCTTCATAGGCAGCACGTTCCGGGCCATGCGCTCATTGCCGAAGAAGTTGGTGGTGGCACCGGCAGCAATCACCAGGTAGTCGTAATAAAGTTTACCAAATGAGGTTTGCAGCACCTTTTCGTTGGCATCGATGCTTTTCACTTCACCCATGCGGAAAAAGACTTCTTCTCTCCCCTGCAGCATTTTGCGAAAAGGGAACGAAATGCTGCTGGGCTCCAAACCGGCCGATGCCACTTGGTATATCAGAGGAGGGAACTGATGGTAGTTATTCCTGTCTACCAGCACCACCTGCATACCGCAGCCTTTCAATGCTTTCATCAGACGCAGACCGCCGAGTCCGCCTCCAATCACCACTATTCTCGTCTTACCTCTATGTTTTATATTGGCTTTCATGCTGTAAACTATGGTTTATGTTATTTGAACTTGGGCTTGAGTTCGTCGGGTGAGTCGTTGGTGAACATGTTGACAGGCGGCGCCTCACGCTCGTAAAGGTGGCGCAGCACTTCGGCGTCAAGCGAAAGCGACGGACGGAACGCCGATGACGACATATAGAGCAGGATGCTGCGGCGCAATTGGCGCGCCACGATGCGCCGGTCGAGGTCGGTGGAGATGTCGAGCGTCGTCATCACCAGACGGCCTCCCGCCACGTTGGCCTCGAAGAGCATACCCAATTTGCGCGAGAGATGCCAGGTGTCGATGGGCTGCACAATGGGCTGGAAGTCTTTCGGGAACTCAGCCAGATTCATGCACTGAGCCCGATTGGTAAGTTCCCACCACTGGAGATCCTGCCAGTCGTCCGTCGGGAAGTCGCAGAAGACGGGATGGTCGCGCTGAATGTAGGCGCCGGTGGTGTGCGGCGGACGCATCTTGAACCACGACGTGTTCCAGAACACAGGCAGGAAACGGTGGACCACATCGTTGCCGTAGCGTACGCGTCCGGCAGCCGTCAGCAGCACCTTGCCGCCGCGCTGCAGCACGGCGAGCGCCGAATCCAGGTCGGACGTCACCGTCACGTCGGCTTCAAAACGGCGCTCCGCAACGGGATAGACCCAGAAGTCCCAATGGTTGCGATGGCGGTCGTCCGCCTCTATGGTGAGCGTCAGCTTGTCGGCCTGCGTCAGTGAAGAAGGCAGGAAGACAATGTCGTCGCCCTTGCGACACCGGCCGCGCTGCAATACGCCGCTACTGCCGGCGACGGTGTAGCCGAGTTCCGGATTGCCGGAGCGTCCGCCCAGATAAACGTCCACACCGATGCGCACGGTGTCAGCGGTGGAGAAGGTGAAGCGCGGGAAGCGCGCCAGGGGCACAGTGTCGCTGCAGAACTCACGCCAGTCGGCCGCATTGCAATAACCCTTCTCGCGCCAATGCACATTGAGCGGTCCGACGAGTGCGGTGCCCTGTCCGCTGTAGTCGTTGAGTCCCAGGAACTGGAAGCCGGCATAGTGCGGCGTGCGCAGGTGGCGCTCCGTCTCGTATTTGTAGGCCAGGAGTTGGAGACGGCCGCTGGCCATGAGGAACTTGTGCGCTTGAGAAGCCATACCGTTGGCCGCAAGGAGGTCACGGAAAATGTCGAAATTGCCGGCACGATAGACGCCGGTATATTGCGATGTCTCGCTGAGGTCGGGGAAAGCACACCACTGTCCCTGTTCATGAGAAATCATGGGAGAGCAGTTGGGCAGCGTGTCAGTATAGTGACGGGGGAAGAGGATGTCGCGCGTGTAGTCGTCATCGGAGGACGGACGGCTGCGGTCCCAGGCCAGTCCGCGGGCTCCGCCCTTGACGTGATACTCCGACCCGTAGTCCCACTGCCAGCCGCCGCCGACGGAAGCCACAGTGTAGAGCCGCGACGGGTCGTGCGCCTTCATCTCGCGCACGAAGTCGGCACCCCACTCCACCCAACGCCCTGCAGGTTCGTTGCCCGCAGCCATCATCACGAAGGAGGGATGCGCTCCGTATTCGTCCAGGATGGCGCGACACTCACTCATGAGATAGCCGTCGATAGGCTGGCCCACACCGAGCTTCACACCGTGGTTGGGCCACGACGGCCCCTCGGGCTGCAGATAGAAGCCCACGCGGTCGGCTGCCACGAAGGCGGCCTCGGGCGGGCAGTAGCTGTGGAAGCGCATGTGGTTGAGGCCGTAGCTTTTGCAAATGCGGAAGATGCGCTCCCAAGAGGCCGTATCGCAGGGCGGAAAGCCGGTCTCGGGGAAACAGCAGTTCTCCACCGTACCGCGCAGGTGGAGCGGTTCGCCGTTGAGCAGGATGTCGCTGCCGGAGATGCTGATCTCGCGGAAGCCGAAAGTGACCTCCACGGGCTGTCCCTCATAGTCGAGCGTCACGGTGTAGAGGCGCGGTGAATGGGCGCTCCACGGTTGCGCATCGGGGATGCGGACCTCGAAGGTCCGGTCGTTGAGCGTGATTTGTGCCGTCCCGGAGGCCAGGTCGGTGATGACCCGGCGACGGCGGATGAGGGGCGAGGTGCGCAGTTCGATGCGTCCGGCGATGCCGTTCCAGTTGCCCTGAGTCTGGTCAGTGACGCTGTGAGAATCCTGTCCGACACCGACATGGTCTATACCATTGTATACGCGTATGTCAATCCGGTTGTCTTTTCCGAAGATGAGCGCATCGGTGATGTCATACTGATGGGGCACGCTGAGACTCATGTTGCCGCCAACCTCCCGGCCGTTGACAAAGACGACGGTCTCAATGTGGGGACGCTCCAGGAAGAGTGTGACCCTCTTGCGCTTCCACGCCTTGGGCACGAACACCGTGCGACTGTAAGTCACCTCGCCGACAAAGTGGCGGTTGGGCGTGAGGAAGAAGGGAAACTTCATCCGGCCGGCACGCCGATAGGGCTCCATGAAGGGATTGAAATAGAAGCTGGAGTCGTAGAGCGACCCCGTCCACTGAGTGTGCACGGAAGGCACGTCGCCGACATCGTTGGTGAGCAGGGAGCCCGGCAGCGTCACAGAGCGCTCCGGCAGACGGGAGGTGAGCTCCCAGCGTCCGAAAAGGGAAATCTGTGCAGAAAGGGCAGCGCTCGTCAACAGGAGAAGACTAGCTGAAAGGAATCGTCTCATCAGAGTCAGGGATTTAACTGTTTTTGGAAAGCAGGCGGAAATAAGAGTCTATCAGCTGCTGCGCAGCCACGAAGGACGTCTTCTGACCGTCGAGAACAGCACGTTCCTCCGCCACCAGCATGTCCTCGATGGTGGGATTCTGGTAGAAGGAGTGGCGCAGACGCTCGTTGATGGTCTCATACATCCAATAACGGGCCTGCTGAGCGCGACGGTGCTCGAAATAGCCGTTTTGCTTTACAAAGTCGATATAGCGATAGACCATGTCCCACACTTCCTTGATGCCGAGGGCATAGAAACCGCTGTAGCAGAGCACCTCCGGCGTCCATCCGCTCTCGGGCATGGGAAAAAGCTGGAGCGCATTGCGGAAATGCGAGGCGGCCAACTGGGACTTCTCCACATTGCTGCCGTCGCACTTGTTGATAACAATGCCGTCCGCCATCTCCATGATGCCGCGCTTGATGCCCTGAAGTTCGTCGCCCGTGCCGGCCAACTGTATCAGCATGAAAAAATCGACCATTGAATGGCAAGCAGTCTCGCTCTGTCCCACGCCGACCGTCTCCACGAAAATCTTGTCGTAGCCGGCAGCCTCACAAAGGATGATGGTCTCACGCGTCTTGCGGGCCACACCGCCCAGGCTGCCTGCAGAGGGGCTGGGACGGATGAAGGAATCGGGGTGCACAGAGAGCTTCTCCATGCGCGTCTTGTCGCCCAGGATGCTTCCCTTGGTCTTCTCGCTGGAGGGGTCTATGGCCAGGACGGCCAGCTTGCCGCCATAGGTCTTCAGCACGTGGATGCCGAACTCGTCGATGCTCGTGCTCTTGCCGGCACCGGGCACGCCGCTGATGCCCACACGGATGCTGTTGCCGCTGTGGGGAAGACATCTTTCGATGACCTCCTGCGCCATCTGCTGATGGGCAGGGTTGGTGCTCTCAATGAGCGTGACGGCCTGACCGAGCACGGAGGTGTTGCCCTTGAGGATGCCCTCCACGTAGTCGGACACCGTCATCTGACGGCGGGCAAAGCGCTGACGATTGAGATAGGGATTAACCTGTGCGGGCTGCTCTACACCGCCATTGACCGTGAGGCCCTGATATTCTGCTGAGTTTTCGGGATGTATCATTTCAATGAAATGTTGATGATTTGTACAGTGCGACGGGGATCGTCTGTAATTAGCATTAAACGCGGCTCTGCTTTGGATGTCTTGACGATATCAGGATTTACAATGAGCTTCAGCTTAGCGGATACACCGGGCTGCAGCTCTGTCTTGTCCAACACAGCCTGAACGCCCGGGTTGAATGCCTGAAAACGGTTAAAATGGAGGGGGCTGAGGCCGACGTTGGTAATCACAACCTCACCCTTAAGATTCTTTTTCCCGGTGTTGACCAAAGCAACGTTCTCCTGAGACAGCCTCATTACCGGCGCCTGAGCCAACTGTTCGGCAGTGAGATTACGCACCGACGGACACAAGACGGCAGACACCCGTATTTCGTTGTCTTTGCCCGCAAGGTCGTTTGGGTAACGCGAAAGATATACACTCGTCTGGAAGAGTCCGTAGTCGGATAACTTGCGGCTGTCGAGCGTCAGAAGAATGACGCCGCGCTGACCGCCGCGCAACACATCCGGGAGGAAGTCTGCCTTGAGGTAAGGAGGCAACTGCATCAGTCGGGGCGTATAGTTGGAGTGCTCCATATTGGCCACCGTGATTTGCGCCACGGGGCGTTCGTCCTCGCCGACATAATCAAATTCCACATTGTCGGTGGAGAGGCGCACATTACCCATGTCAACAGGAAGATCGCACTCCACCTGCATAGGTTCCTTCACCACACGGCCCTCCATCGTGAGCCACAGAGGCTCCGGGCGTCCCTCAAAATAGACGGCAGCTTCCTTGTAGAACACACCCAGGAAGCGGGCGTCGTAGGTGAGATAGACGGTAGCAGTGCCTCCGGCCGGGATGTGATACGACGACACGCGACTTTGGACACAGCCGCACGAGGGCTCAATGCGATCGATACGGCAAGGCCTCGAATCCTTGTTGGTCAGCGTAAAAGAGGCTGTACAGGCCTTGCGAAACAGCACCTCACCGACGCGGACATAATCCCGATCGGGGACAGGCTGCGCCGCTGCTGCTGCAGCCCACAGACTCACGAGGAGGAACAGGGATGAGATTTTGTTCATGTATTCACTCTATTTGGATGGTTTGACTTGCAGTGTGCGCCCGGAATTCCGGAGCGTAGAGACATTCGACACGGGTCACACCGGTGGCAGCATGGCCGTGACGCTCCAAGCGTTGGCGCTCCTCCAGAACAAAGGTGCCCTGAGGCAACTGTTCAATGAAATACTCCGTGCGGTCGTCGTGTATTTCGCGATAGAACGAGAATCCGTCCGTCCACCCGTAGCCCGAGGTTTGCACCACCGGTTCGGCCAGCGAAGCGTGCGGCACCACGAGATGCACGTATTCGCAATTGCGCTCCGCCGTGAGGGTGATGCGCTGAATGCCGGGCACGGAGAGCGACACGCTGACGCCGATGCCGGTGGAGGCGCTGCGCACCCGATCGGCGGGTAAATCATAATCGGCAAAAACGCCGACCCATTGTTCTCTCCCTGCAACAGCTGTATCGCAGAGCAGCGCATAGACAGCATTCACCGTGAGGAGCGGATTCTGCCAGCCCTCCGTGCGCCTCTGATCCAGAATCCACCGGCGGATGCCGCGATGCATAAGGGTATCTTCGGGATAGACTTCCTGCATCAGTTCTAAAGCCTCCACATGACGCGAGAGACGTTCATCCACACTGTAGGCAAAGCCGCCGGGGAAGCTGAGATAGTAACCGTCGGGATGGGTGAGACGGCGCTTGAGGCGCGGTGCGTCGGCCACCGCCTCCGCATGTTCGGCGTCCAACTCCCTGCCCACCACCTTCTCGGCCTTCGTCAGAAGAGACGCATGGAGCGTGAAGAGCGGCGATGTCTCGTCCTCTCCGTTGAGTTTCATGAGGCGATTGAGGCGGCGCAGCGTACGCACCACCTCACGGGTGATCCAGCGGTTGGGGCGCATGCCGGAGAACCAGCAGAAAGAACCGTCGTCTGCTTGGAAACGGGACAGGCGCGAGATACAGAACTCGCGACCGTAAGTGACAGTAAGGGGCGAATGCATCGCTTCAAGCAGCGTCTGTGCATAGTAGCCGGCCAAAAGAGACAGCACATCGTTGTGGCGCGGCAAAGTGAGATGGGGTAAAGCCTCACGGGCTGAAGTAACGGGATCGGTAACGACCTTGCGCAACTGTTTGTGGGTGGCTCCCTCGGGGAACAGATCGTCGAAGGAGAGGCGCTCCAATTCCTCCGGCGTACAGGTCAAAGCACGACTCACGGTGACGTGCTCCACATCGCTGAGCACAGGCAAACTACGCTGCTCGCCGTCGGAAGTTTCTGCCGTCTCGGCCTGCCAGCGGCAAATCATCTCACTCCCCTCGGCAGCCTTGATGCGGAAGGAGAAGAGCGTGTCGCTGCGAGGTGAAAGCGAGAAGCTTACCCGCTCCTGATGCAGGACACGGCCGGAGGAGGACTCCAAATATTGCATCACTGCACGACCCGTCTGCGTGTCTTCGCTGATGTTGCTCACTGTAGCCGCCACCGTCACCTCGTCGCCCCGACGCAGGAAACGCGGTACACGGAGCTCTGCCATCAGAGGCTTCTGAGCCACTACGGTATCGTCCCACGCCACCGACTCCAAGGTGCGTGTGTGAGCCAGACCGCGCAGATGCCAGGTGGTCAGACTCTCGGGCAGGTCGAAGACAATGGAGATTCGACCCGATGCATCCGAACGCAGCGAGGGATAGAAAAAAGAGGTCTCGGAGAAGTCCGCACGCAACGGCTTTTTGTCCAGGTTCTCCTCTTCTTCCTCCATCGGAGCCTCGTCCGCACCCGTAGCGACAGCGGCTCTCGCCTCTGCCGAAAGACCGCCGATCTTCCCGTTCAAAGGTGCGGCATCGAGCGAAGAATAGACCATAGGAATTTCTTCCTTCTTCCGGGCACTGACCTTCACTTCGCGCAGCACTAAGCTATTATGGTGATAAAGACGGCGATCGCGATAACGGGGCAGGAAATACCGGTCGTCGAGACAGGAGAAATCCTGCGCTTTTTCACCCTGAGCCCAATGTATCATGTTGTAACGCAGGCGACGGGCATAAGGTATGAAATCGTTCCATTCGTTATGACTGGTCCAAGGCATCTGATGATAGCGCGGCACACGGAGCGACCAGTTTTGAGCGCCCAACGCATCGAGTGAAGCATCGTAGAGTGAAAGCATTAAGTTGGCCGGGACGGGTGTACCGTCCTTGCGTGTCAGCGTAAGCGACCAGCGCTCCCGTCCGCCGGGACGAACGCAATCGCGGAAGGTGTCCCAACGATAGTGCAGTGTGTCGGCCGGAAGCGGACGCTTCACGCCGCGCTGGGTGCGGTGAAGTTCGCCGTCTTTGACGTAGTGCCACACAACGAGAGCGCCGTCACCGAAACGCTCCTCGTAAGGAATTTGGGGCAGCCGGAGAGAGTCCGTCGCCAGCCACATCGTGTCGCGCAACACTTTATCTCCGGCCAGCATGGTCTCAAAGACGTAGAGCGTGTCGGAAATCCGACAATGCCAGGGATCTCGGACCTCGGGCTGAGGCGGATCTGGAAAGAGACGGACAAAAGCGGAAGCATCCTGCGTTTCACCCGCAGCACTCAGTACCTCGACATTCACCCGCAGACGGGGATAGAAACCGTCGCCCCTGGCCACAGCCTCAGCGGGCAGCATATAGGAGAAACGGCCCTCTGTGTCGGTATATACGGTATCCAGGCGCTGCAACGGCTGCACGCCCTTGCGCCACCAGCAGCCCCAACGGCTCAGGGACGCCGTGACGCGAGCACCCCGAACAGGCACACCGTTGTAGCCCGTCGCCACGCCCCGCACGGAGAGGCTGTCCGCATCGAGCGAAACCCAAAAGGTGGGGCGTCGGTATTCCTCCACCGCAAACGACACGGACTCTCCGCCGGCCTCAACGGAGAAGCGCCCCGTGCGCCCCTCATTCGGGAGAGAGAAGTCACAGGCAAACACGCCGAGCGTGTCCGTCACCACCCAAACCGTGTCCAAAGCCTTGTGGCGGGCATCACGCAACACCACCGGCAGATTGAGCGCCGGGAGCACCTCGGCATCCCAATGGCGCTGGGTATAGACCACACCGCCCAAATGCACGGTCTGACCGGGACGATAGATTGGACGGTCGGTATAGAGCGACAGACGTCGCTGCACCTCCATCGAGGGCGGAATGTATTGGAAATAATGGTAGAAATTGGCGGTGTCCACCAAAAGCGTGTCCATCGGCGCTCCGCTCATGGCGTCCACTTTCCACAGACGAGCCCTGCCGCCCGGAAGCCCCATACTGAAGACCTTCTGGGGCGACACGCGGAAAGTGATTTCCGTGCGCTCCGGACGCCCGGCCAGACGCACCGCAGGAGTGCCCTCCAGACGAAGACGGTATTCTCCGGCGGGCAGCGGATTGAGCAGCAGGGTGTCGCGGCGGCTCTCGGCGGGAGGACTGGCCGGCAGTGTGAGGCGCAGGCGTTGTACCGTCTTCTTACCCTGCATCACCCTGAGCGTGGCGTCCTTCATGTTGCGATACCCCAAAGCCACAGGGATGCTCTTGCCGGGATAAACCGTGGCGGCGATATCGACGCTCAGGCGGGGCGTCAGACGGGAGACGGAATCGTCGCGCTCCCATGTGAGCCAACGTACAGCCTCCTTCATCCCCTGCTTTTCATAGAAATCTATCAGGCGCTGCAGCGAGAGCACGGAGTCTTCGCGCCAATATTGTTGCGGCAGAGACCACTGCATCGCCCGCCACACCACACAGAGCATATCGCCTCCGAAAACTTTTTCCTGCCGTCCGCGCTTCACAACGGGCAGCCAACGTCTCGTGGATTCGTTGTGGAGCGATTGCGGGTCGGCCAGTGCCTCACGGAAAAGCCCCCGGGCATGTTCATACCATTCCACCCGGCTCCACTCCCCGGGTTTGTCGGGCGCGGAAGGCGTCTCCCGCTGATAGACCTGAGCCAACGAAGCCCGCTCTGCATAGAGACGGCCCAAAGCTGCCGCATATACAGGATGCTGATGACAGACCATCTCCAAGCGGCGAATGTCACCGTAAATGCTGTCCGGCACGAGTTCTTCACGCGTCAGACACTCTTCCAACAGGGCTGCCAACGCACGTCCGGGACGCTCTGCGCCCCAGGAAAACAACGGCAGGAAAGTCAACAGCAGAAGAAGGCGCTTCATGGGAAACACATTTTTGTCAAATCGCTTTCAAAAGATTCTTAAGGAACTCCCAAAACTCGGCCACCGTCTGAATGTTGACCTTTTCGTCGGGCGTATGGGGACTTTTGAGCGTCGGACCGAAAGCCACCAAATCCATGCCGGGATACTTTCCCCCGATGATGCTGCACTCCAGACCGGCGTGACAGACGCGCACCAAAGGCTTTTTGCCGAAGGTGGCCTCGAACACCTCCTGCATCCTGGCCACGATGGGCGAATCCCAATTGGGCTGCCAAGCGCCGTATTCACCGTCCATTGTCACCTTCATACCGGCCATAGCAAAGGTGCTCTCAAGCATCTCCTGCAGATATTCGAAATAGGTGGCCTGACTGCCGCGAGCCAGAATCTTAAACTCTGCACGGCCCTCACCCATGTTGATGATGGCGAGATTGGACGAAGTCTCCACAATGCCGGGAATGGAGGGAATATAGCGCAGCACGCCGTCGTGACAGGCCATAATGGCATCCACCAGGTTGTCGCGAATCTCGGCCGGCATCTGCTTCGGCGCCTTCTCCGCCTCGGCAAGCTTCAGAGTGATGCCGTCCTCAATGAAGCGGAACTCCTCTCGGAACGTCTTCTCGCAATACGCGACGAGATCGTGCAAATCCTCCACATTCTCCTTCGGCAGCGAAAGCACAGCTTCGCAGGTGCGCGGAATGGCGTTGCGCATGTTGCCGCCTGACCAGCTCACCAGGCAGGCGTCATCGTCCTGAATGGCCTGACGCACCAGGCGCGCCATCAGCTTGTTGGCGTTGGCCCGGCCTTCGTGTATCTCACAACCGGAATGACCGCCGCGGAGCCCTTCCAGGCGCACCTTCACGGTGACGTCGTCCGCCTCCGTTTCCTCTTCTTGGTATTGAAGTTCGGCCGTGATGTTGATGCCGCCTGCACTGCCTACAACAAACTCTCCGTGGGTTTCTTCGTCGAGATTGAGCAGGATGTCGCCGTGGAGCGTGTCGGGCGAAAGGTTGTTCACACCGTGCATACCCGTCTCCTCATCGGCTGTAATCAGGGCTTCAATGGGTCCGTGCTCCAAATCTTTGCTCTCCATGACGGCCATAATGGCAGCCACGCCCATGCCGTCGTCGCTGCCGAGCGTGGTGCCCTTGGCCTTCACCCATTCTCCGTCAATGTAGGCTTCGATAGGATCGTTCTCAAAGTTGTGCTGCACCTCGTCCAGCTTTTGGGGCACCATGTCCATGTGGGCCTGCAGCACCACACGCTTACGGTCTTCCCGACCGGCGGTGGCAGGCTTCCTCATGACGATGTTTTCTGCGTTGTCCTTGAAGGCTTCCACGCCGCGCTCTGCGGCCCACCGGAGCAGAAATTGCTGAATTTTTTCGAGATGACCGCTCGGACGGGGCACCTGAGTGAGCAAGTAGAAATTCTTCCAGATTGCCTGAGGATTGAGATCTTGAATGTTCATCGTATTTTGATTTTAGTTAAAGACAAAGCCGCCAGAGCATAGAGCCCCAGAAGCACCACCAACAGCGTTTGCAACGTGTGGACAAAAAGGGCAAACACGGCGCCGTCGTCGGCCGAAACACCGTAGAGCATCAGCACCGTTTTGACGGCGAAATGCCAGGGACCGGCGCCATTGGGCGTCGGCACCAACACCGCGAAGCATCCCACCACAAAAGCCACCAAAGCACAGTCAATGCCCAAAGAGGCGGTGAAACCGAAACACCGGAACGCCACAAAAAAATGCAGATAGTAGCTCAGCCAAATGGCCACACTATAGAACAAGAAGAGTGTGGGACTCTCCACTCTCTTCACGCAGACCAGCCCGTCACGGAAGCCCTTCAGCCGCTCCTTCACGCTGCTGAAAAGCTGCACACGCCACACAAGCCACATCACCGTGCAGAGGATGAGTACACCGCTCAAAACCGTCACCCACCAACCCGCCGTCGTGAAACGACTCAGCACGCTGCCCAAACTCAGCCCGGTGCGCTGCATGAAACGGACAAAGACCGGAATCTGCCACAACACCGCGCTCAGCGTCAGGAGGAGTATCATCAGCATATCGATGATGCGCTCCGACACCACGCTCCCGACAAGACGGGAAAAGTCGGCGCCGTCGTAGCGCTTCACCACTCCGCATCGCAGCACTTCACCGCTGCGGGGCACCACCAGCGAACTGGCGTAAGAAAGGAAAATGCTGTTCAGGATGACGGAGAGACGCCCCTCCCTCAGCACCAGTTTCCAACGCAGGGCACGAAACAGTTGGGCAGTCACGCCGAAAGGCATGGACAAGAGTATCCACACCCAGCAGCGGCGGCTCGAAAGAGACTGCATCACCACAGACCAGTCGATGCCCCGATACATCCACCAAAGAATTGCTGCCGCCAAAACAAGCGGCAACCCGATTTTTACGACTGCTCCGGAGTGTTTTTTCACTAAA
>CADAVI010000035.1 GCA_902791295.1 uncultured Bacteroidales bacterium
CGCACCCTTGCCCTGTTCCTTAAGGAGCGCCTGGAACTGTACAAGGTGCCGCTCCTCTACGAAGAGGTCCCCGCCATCCGCCGCACCTTCAACGGCAAACCGGACCGCAAATCCTACCTGACGGACAATGTTTGAAATTGTGTAGCAAAAAATCAAAGATCGCTGTCGTTTTGAACGACGGTGCAAAGATACGACATTGAAAGTGCGCTCTACGAATAAATGACCAACTTTTTTCAAATTTTTTTTGAGGGTGGTCATTTGGTCATTTGTCAAAATCGAAAACAAATGCTGTCAAACCGCCACTATAATATAAATATTTTATTTATATATAGTGAGCAAATAACCGCATTCCCGAAATTGAAAATGACCAAATGACAAATGACCAAATGACCACAAGACGATTAGCATAAGTCTCTGGTTATCTGCAGCAAAATGCTAATCACGCGTGGTCATTTTATCATTACTGACTATAACTTTTTGTCCCCAAGCAGACATTATCCGGGCAAAATCGCCCCAAAATCTCCACCGTTTTGCCCCAATTTTGGCTCAAAAAAGCCTCTTTTCTCCCCCACTTTCGCTTCAAAACTCACCAAAAAAGCCTCTGACGACAGTCTGAGGAGCCTCTATCCGATTTTTCCCAAACACAATTCTCCACACGACTTTCTACACAAAAAACAAAACGTGTGCAATAAAAACGCAACGGCGTGCGTTATAGCAACATCAACGGAATAGCAACAACCCCAAAAACCACCCGCCTATGGCAAAACCACTACTCCCCGACGCCACCTTCATCACTCTCCCCCAGCCTTCACAGGAAGTGATGGAGTATCTGCGCACACTGGCGCGCGCCTTCCGCCCCACACCCGTCTGAAACGTCATATCGACGTACGGGCGTAGGCCGGAGCCTCCATCGGGCAAAAGTCCTTGTCCCGGAACTTGTATGTGCCCACCATCGCTATCATGGCGGCATTGTCCGTGGTGTAGCCGAACTTGGGAATGAACACCTGCCAGCCGTAGCGCCTGGCATGATCGAGGAAAGCGTTGCGCAGCCCGGTGTTGGCACTCACGCCGCCGGCCACAGCCACCTGCTTGATGCCCAAATCCTTGGCCGCCTGACGAAGCTTCTTCATCAGAATATCCACCACGGTCTTCTCCAGCGAAGCGGCCAGGTCCTCCTTGTGGTGCTCCACAAAGTCGGGATCCGTCTGCACCCACTCGCGCAGATGATAGAGGAAAGAGGTCTTGAGGCCGGAGAAGGAATAGTCGTAGCCCGCTATCTGGGGCTTGGAGAACTCGTAGGCCTCGGGATTGCCCTGACGCGCGAGGCGGTCAATGATCGGACCGCCGGGATAGCCCAGCCCCATCACCTTGGAGCACTTGTCGATGGCCTCGCCGGCCGCATCGTCGATGGTCTGCCCCACAATCTCCATATCCTTATAGGAACGCACGAGGACAATCTGCGAATTGCCGCCGCTGACGAGCAGGCAGAGGAAGGGGAACGAGGGTTCGCGGTGGTCCTCGCCAGCCTCGCGGATAAAGTGCGCCATGATGTGACCCTGCAGATGGTTGACCTCAATCATGGGGACGCCGAGCGAGGCGGCAAAGCCCTTGGCGAAGCTGACGCCGACAAGGAGCGAGCCCATCAGCCCCGGACCGCGCGTGAAAGCCACGGCGGACAAATCCTCACGCGAGACGCCGGCCCGCTTCAGGGCCTGGTCCACCACGGGGACGATGTTTTTCTGATGCGCACGCGATGCCAGTTCCGGCACCACGCCGCCGTAGGCCTCATGCACCACTTGCGAGGCCGTCACATTGGACAGCAGCACCCCGTCGCGCATCACGGCGGCGGAGGTGTCGTCGCACGAACTCTCAATAGCCAGTATTGTCACCATGTCAGTCGTTCCACTCCGTTTTCAGTCATTACAAAAGTATGTTCCCACTGGGCCGAGGGCAGCTCGTCGTCGGTGATGACCTCCCATCCGTAGGGGTCGTCCTCATCGATAAAGACGCGCCACGAGCCCTGATTGATCATCGGCTCGATGGTGAACGTCATGCCGGGCACGAGGAGCATGCCCGTGCCGCGCGCGCCGCGGTGCTCCACCTCGGGCTCTTCGTGGAACTGCAGCCCCACGCCGTGGCCGCAGAGGTCGCGCACGACGGAGAAGCCGTGACTGTGGGCGTGCTTCTCAATGGCGTGGCCCAAGTCGCCCACAAAGACGTAGGGCTCGCTGCACACGCGCTCGCCAATCTTCAGACATTCCCAGGCCACATCGACCAGTTCCTGCTTCTTGGGCGTCGTCTTGCCAATCACGAACATACGGCTGGCGTCGGCGTAGTAGCCGTCGAGGATGGTGGTGCAGTCCACGTTGATGATGTCGCCCTCCTCAAGCACGACGTCCTCTGAAGGGATGCCGTGGCAGACCACCTCGTTGATGCTGGTGCAGCAGCTCTTGGGGAAGCCTTCGTAGTTAAGAGGTGCGGGGATGCCGCCGCCTTTGGTCGTCGTCTCATAGACGATGCGGTCAATCTCTTCGGTCGTCATGCCCTCGCGTATCTTCTCCTGCACGGCATCGAGCACCGCCGTGTTGAGCACACCGGCCCGGCGGATGCCCTCTATCTGCTCGGGCGTCTTGATGAGGTCGCGCGTGGGGCACAGCTTGCCCCGCTCCTGGAAGGACAGTATCCTGCGGTCCATCTCAGTGAGCGGCTGCCCCGGAATCAAAGTCCAGTTGGCCTTCTTCTTTTTACCCATTATCCCAAAAGACTATGCGCGCGCTTCAGCAATGTAGGACAGCGCCTCACGGCACTTGTCGGTCACGTAGGCCCAGTCGCCGGCCTTCACCCGGTCCGAGGGGAAGAGCTTGGAGCCCATGCCCACACAGAACACGCCGGCCTTGAACCACGCCGTGAGGTTCTCCCTGTCGGGCGACACGCCGCCCGTCACCATGATCTTCGACCAGGGCATCGGCGCCTTGAGGCCCTTCACCATGTTGGGGCCATAGACGTCGCCGGGGAACAGCTTGGTGAGGTCGCAGCCCAACTCCTGAGCCTTGCCTATCTCGCTCACTGTGCCGCAGCCGGGGCAATAGGGCACGAGGCGGCGGTTGCACACGGGCGCAATGTCGGGATTGAAGAGCGGACCCACCACAAAGCAGGCGCCGAGCTGGAGATAGAGCCCGGCAGTGGGCGCATCGACCACGGAGCCGATGCCCAGAGCCAATTCGGGGCACTCCCTGTCGGCCCACTTCACCAGTTCGGCAAACACCTCCTGGGCGAAATCGCCGCGGTTGGTGAACTCGAAGGCACGCACGCCGCCCTCGTAGCAGGCCTTCACGACATTCTTGCAGACCTCAACGTCCTTATTATAGAAAACGGGAACCATCGGTGCGGCAGCAATCTTGGCCAACACCTGTATCTTGTCAAATTTTGCCATTACAAAGAAATGTAAAATGTAAAGTGAAAAGTGTGAAATGTGAACTATCTCTGCACACGTCCGTTGGCACTGCCGGCGGCAAGAGCCTCCACCTCTTCGACGCTCACGAGATTGAAGTCGCCGGGGATGGTGTGCTTAAGCGCACTGGCGGCTACGGCAAACTCAAGCGCTTCGCCCTGGGTCTTCTTGGTGAGCAGGCCGTGAATCAGGCCGCCGGAGAAGCTGTCGCCGCCGCCCACACGGTCGATGATGGGATTGACGTCGTAGCGCTTGCTCTGGTAGAACTCCTTGCCGTCGTAGATGAGGGCCTTCCAGCCGTTGTGCGTGGCGGAGAAGCTCTCGCGCAGCGTGCTCACCACATATTTGAAACCGAACTCCTGCATCATCTGGCGGAAAATGCCCTCGTAGCCGGCGGCATCCGTCTGTCCGCCCTCGACATCGGCGTCGGGCTTGAAGCCGAGACACAGCTCTGCGTCCTCCTCGTTGCCGATGCAGACATCGACATACTGCATGAGCGGACGCATCACGGAGATGGCTTTCTCGCTGGTCCAGAGCTTCTTGCGGAAGTTGAGGTCCACGCTGACGGTGACGCCGTGCTTCTTGGCGGCGATGCAGGCCTGGCGCAGACACTCGGCAGAGGCGTCGGAGATGGCGGGCGTGATGCCGCTCCAATGGAACCAGTCGGCACCCTCAAATATTCTGTCAAAATCAAAGTCCTCGGGCTTGGCTTCGGCAATGGCACTGTGGGCGCGGTCGTAAATCACCTTGGAGGGACGCATCGAAGCGCCGGTCTCAGCATAGTAGAGCCCCACGCGATCACCGCCACGGGCCACAAAGTCGCAGTTGACGCCGTAGCGGCGCATGCCGTTGAGGGCAATCTGGCCGATTTCATGCTTGGGAAGCTTGGACACAAAATAGCAGTCGTGGCCATAGTTGGCACACGAAACAGCCACATTGGCCTCGCCGCCGCCGGGAATAATCCGGAAGCTGTCAGCCTGAATAAAACGATAGTTACCTTCGGGAGAGAGGCGGAGCATCAGTTCGCCCATGGTCACGATTTTTGCCATAATGTTGATTATTAAAATTGTTTTCACCACAAAGGTACAAAAAAACTGCCGTCTAAGACGGAATTCACAAAAAAAATTGTATCTTTGTCGTAAAAATTGAAACAAATGAAACATCTCATCTCTGTTTTCATGCTCTGCGGCCTGCTCACGCTGACCGCCTGCGATCAGTTCCGAAGACAAAGCGGACAGGAAAGAGACTCCGCCGTCATCACGGATTTGCGCAACTACAGCGACACGCTCACCATGAAGGTGGAAAAAAGCGTGATGGAGGGGCAGAAATATCCCGCCTACAGCATCTCCGTGAAAGTCGCCCTGACGGGCAACGACTCCATTGACGAAGCCATTTGCAAGGCCGTCTTCGGACGCGCAGGCGACGCGCAGGAAGTCATGAAGGAATTCGTGGACTCGCTGGCGACGGAATTCACCGAGGAACTGACGGAATTCTACGACCCCGCCATGGAGGATGACCAGATGTACTACGAATACCACGTGAAATGCCTGCCCGCAGACTTCGCCAAGACCAGTGCGGCCCACCCCGCCCTTTCCTACACCTGCATCGTGGAGACCTATCAGGGCGGCGCACACGGCAGCTTCGACGTGCAATATCTGAACTTCTCTGCCGCAGACGGGCACCGCATCCGGCTCAACGAAGTGTATGACGGCGACCCCTGCCTGGCCATGATGGACCGGCTGCTCAAAGACAACGGATGCAAGACGAAGGAAGAACTCATGGAAAAGACGGACATCCTGATGACGGGCGACCTCTATCCCACGGAGAACTTCCTGCTCGAGGGCGACAGCATCACCTTCCGCTTTAACGCTTACGAAATAGCGCCCTACTCCAGCGGAGCAGTAGAAATAACGGTGCCATGCAATCAATAGAACGGTATTTCCCGGAACTGACAGAGCGGCAGAGGCGGCAGTTTGCAGCATTGGACGAACTCTACCGCACTTGGAATGCCCGCATCAACGTGATCTCGCGCAAGGATATCGATGCGCTGTATGAACATCACGTGCTCCATTCGCTCGGTATCGCCAAAGCCTTTCCCCTCGCCGACGGCACAAGAATCATGGACCTCGGCACCGGAGGCGGATTCCCCGGCATTCCCCTGGCCATCATGATGCCCGGGGCACATTTCCACCTGGTGGACTCCATCGGCAAGAAAATCAGGGTGTGCAATGAAGTCATCGCTGCGCTGGGGCTCGACAACGTCACAACAGAATGGACACGTGTCGAGAATATGCACACGAACTATGATGTCGTCGTGTCTCGGGCTGTGGCGCCAATAGAGGACCTCATCCGCTGGAGCAAGCCGTTGGCCAAACGCCTGATATGCCTTAAAGGAACGAAAGAGATAAAAGAAAACAAATACATAGAAATTAAGCCTTTGTCGAATTTCTTTCAGGAGGAATTCTTTCAGGAGAAGGCTGCCGTGAGTGTGTTACTTTAAAACTACGGAACAAGACATGAAGAAGCATATCGTTGTATTGACGGGAGCCGGCATGAGCGCAGAAAGCGGCGTGAGCACATTCCGCGACAGCGGAGGACTGTGGGAGCAATACCGGGTGGAACAGGTCGCCACTCCGGAAGGATGGCACGAGGACCCGAAACTGGTGACCGACTTCTACAACGGGCTCCGCAAACAGCTGCTCACAAAAGAACCCTGTGAAGGCCACCGCCTGTTGGCGGCTCTGGAAAAAGACTGCAACGTGAGCATCATCACACAGAATGTGGATGACCTGCACGAGCGGGCCGGTTCGACCGATGTGCTCCACCTGCACGGCGAGCTCTTCAAGGTGACCTCGTCGGCGAACCCCAACGACCCGCGACAGATTCGCACGCTCAGCGCCGACGAATGGGAAGTGAAGATGGGCGACAAAGCCCCCGACGGCAGTCAGCTGCGTCCGTTCATCGTGTGGTTCGGAGAAGCGGTACCCAACATCGAACGTGCAGCGGAAATCTGCAGCAAGGCAGACGTCTTTCTTATTATCGGCACAAGCCTGAACGTATATCCTGCCGCAGGACTCATACAATATGTCCCTGAAGCCTGTCCCGTATATCTGATAGATCCGGCAGAGGTGACAATCCCTTCCTATATGCCCGTCACCCACATCAGGAAAGGAGCTTCGGAAGGCATGAGGGCATTTCTACAGACACTGCAGCGGTAAAAACTTTTCCCCATACATTATAATAAAAAAGAGCACCCACCAAACCGAAGTTAAAATGAGTGCTCTCACACAACAACATCAACGAGCTGCTTCCGAGAGTTGAACTCGGGACCTCATCCTTACCAAGGATGCGCTCTACCACTGAGCTAAAGTGAGCTAAAGCAGCAAAAAAATGCGCCCGAAAGGGATTTGCGAGTGCAAAAGTACAAAAAAATATTATATTTCCTGCCATCAGCCGGATTTTTCTTGCGTTTTAAGCGCAAAAACTCACAACTTTTCTCACTTAAAGAGCTATTCTGGAAACAGATTTGCAAAATTAGAGAAAACGCCCGGTCTGACCGGCCTGTTTTTTCTTCATCTGATCGGGTGTTCCGCTGAACACCAAACGACCGCCTTCGCGACCGCCTTCCGGCCCCATCTCAATGAGCCAGTCACAGGCACGGATAATGTCCAGATTATGTTCAATGACAAGCACCGTGTTGCCCTTGTCCACCAGGCGGTCCAACACCCCGAGCAGCACCCGGATATCGTCGAAGTGGAGACCCGTTGTGGGTTCGTCGAGAATAAACAGTGTGCGCCCGGTGTCGCGTTTGGCCAGTTCGGTTGCCAACTTCACGCGCTGGCTCTCGCCGCCCGAGAGTGTCGTGGACGACTGTCCGAGTTTGATATAGCCCAAACCGACATCCTGAAGCGTTTTGATGCGACGCAGAATGTCCGGCTGGTTCTCAAAAAACTCAACAGCCTGATTGATGGTCATATCCAGCACATCGGCAATACTCTTGCTCTTGAAACGAACTTCCAGCGTCTCACGGTTGTAACGCTTCCCGCGACACTCCTCACAGGGCACCATCACGTCGGGCAGGAAATTCATCTCGATACTCCTGTACCCGTTGCCGCCGCACACCTCGCAGCGGCCGCCTTTGACATTGAAGGAAAAGCGTCCGGGCTTATAACCTCTGATTTTGGCCTCGGGAAGGTTGACAAAAAGATTGCGGATGTCGGCAAACACTCCGGTATAGGTGGCAGGATTGCTGCGCGGCGTGCGTCCGATGGGACTTTGGTCCACACAGACCACCTTGTCAATATACTCAACACCCTCAAGACTGTCGTAAGGTAAAGGCTCCTTGAGCGAACGGTAAAATTTCTGAGAAAGAATGGGGTGCAGCGTTTCGTTGACCAAAGTGCTCTTTCCGCTGCCGGAAACGCCGGTAACGCCAATCAGACAACCCAAGGGGAAAGCCACATCAACGTGTTTGAGATTGTTGCCTGAAGCACCGCGCAGAACAAGACGGTTGCCGTTGCCTTTGCGCCGTTTCTCCGGAACGGGCATCTTGACACGCCCCGAAAGATAGAGTGATGTCAGGGTATCGGTCTTCAGCATGTCCTTGCAAGTTCCCTGAAAGACGACTTCCCCGCCCTTGCGGCCGGCACGGGGACCGATGTCCACTATCCAGTCGGCATTCTGCATCATCTCCTCGTCGTGCTCCACCACAATGACCGTGTTGCCCATGTCACGCAACTTTTTGAGCGAAGAAATCAGACGCTCGTTGTCGCGCTGATGCAGACCGATGGAAGGCTCGTCGAGAATGTAAAGCACGTTGACCAGACCGGAACCTATCTGTGTGGCCAAACGGATGCGCTGACTCTCACCGCCCGAAAGCGTGGCGCTGCTGCGCGAAAGGGAGAGGTAGTCCAATCCCACGTCAAGCAGGAAATCAAGACGTGTGCGTATCTCCTTGAGTATCTCCGGGGCAATAAGCTTCTGACGGTCATTGAGACGTTCGTCAAGATTTGTAAGCCACTCTTTCAACTGAGCCAAATCCATGGCGGAAACCTCGGCGATGTTTTTGCCGTCAATGCGGTAGTGCAGGGACTCCCGGCAGAGACGCTGTCCGCCACACTCGGGACAGACTTCCCGATGGAACTTGCCGTCTTCGGCATCCACATCATCCTCATTATATTCGCCGACTTCCTGTCCGCGACGGTTAACCACCACATAGCCCAACCCCTTGCAATGGGGGCAGGCCCCTTGTGGGGAGTTGAACGAAAAATCGTGGGGTGCCGGATCACGGTAAGAAATGCCGCTGGTGGGACACATGAGACGACGGGAATAATGGTGAACATCGCCCGTGTCGGCATCACACACCATCATGACACCTCCGCCCTCCTTCATCGCAGTGCGGATGCTGCCCAAAAGACGCACATTGTCTTCGGAAGCATCATCACCGGAAGATGAGGCAGAAGGTATCCTGAGGCGATCCACCACCACCTCCACATCGTGATTGCGATAGCGGTCCAGTTTCATGCCGGGAAGCAGTTCTTCTATTTCGCCGTCAACACGGGCATAGAGGTAGCCCCTGCGGCGAAGACTCTCGAAGAGCTCACGATAATGACCCTTACGGTTTTTCACCATAGGAGCCATAATGTACAGCTTATGTCCGCAATAGCGATTAAGTATCAACTCAAGAATCTGCTCCTCGCTGTAGTGCACCATCTTCTCGCCCGTGACATAGGAATATGCTTCTCCGGCACGTGCATAGAGCAAACGGAAGAAATCATAAATCTCAGTGGTGGTGCCGACCGTCGAACGCGGATTCTTGTTCGTCGTCTTCTGCTCAATACTGATTACGGGCGACAGACCGGAAATCTTATCTACATCGGGACGCGTGAGATTGCCCAGAAAATTGCGGGCGTAGGCAGAGAAAGTCTCTATATAGCGACGCTGTCCCTCAGCATAAATGGTGTCGAACGCCAACGACGACTTGCCGCTGCCCGAGAGACCCGTGATCACGGTCAGAGAGCCTCGCGGTATCTTCACGTCCACATTCTTCAGATTGTGCACGCGCGCGCCTTCAATAATGATAAATTCCTGATTGGCCATCTATGGTGTTGCTCCGTCTTCGTTCTCGTGATACCCGGTCAGAACGTTGATTGCCTTCTTGATATTATATTCAACACCGTCGGCACCCCTGGCCTTCACACGCAGGAAATATACGCCGTCTTTTACGGTTTTCCCGCCAAAGGTCCCGTCCCAGCCGGCCTCGTAGGTGTAGCAGTCGGTCCAGGAATAGAGTTTCTGGCCCCAGCGGTTAAACACCACCGCCTCAAAATCGACAATACCGCGAGGCCCGTTGTTGCCGCTTGAGGTGGTTGGCGCCGTGCCTTTGGCCTGCAGATAATCATTGGTGCCGTCACCGTTGGGCGAGAAAGCATTCGGGAACTCCAACCGGCTCTCCGTAATGGTGATTAAAAACTTATTGCCTTCACCGCCGTATTCCTCGGGCCAGTTAAAAAGCTTACCGTCTTTCTCTATTGTTGCCTGAACGAGAATGAGATAAGTGCCGCTTTCCATGAAGGTGTACATCAAGTTTTCATCGTCGCGCGACAGGACAGGAACGTTGTCTTTGAGTATGGTCCAAACGTAACGGCAGGAGGCTCCTTCCACATTGCTCGGTTTACTGTAGAAAACGGATTGCAGGGGGCCATTCTGAGCATCGACCTCCTCTCCGGCGTTCTTCCGAATCATGTCCTTATGCTCCGGATAATATTCCACATAAGGATTCAGTACGGGGTCGGTATCCAATGCCCTTACCGCAGAGGATGCAAGCAGCGACAAGAGCGCAACAAAGAACAATCTGACACTTTTCACAGCCGCAAAAATACAAAAAAAATCCTATATGACAAAAAAATCTGCAGAGTGAAGCCCGCAGGCCGAACATTTTTTTGTAATTTTGCACATGTGAAACGGATTGTGTGCCTTATTCCCCTTTTATTCTCCCTCCTTACGGCGACAGCCCAAGTAGGCGAATACCGCAAGGACCTGGCTGTGGGTTTCAGCGGAGGATATGTGCTGAACAAGGTTTCGTTCAACCCGACCATCAAGCAGAGTTTTCACGGCGGCTGCACGTTCGGCGCCACATTGCGCTACACCTGCGAGAAATACTTCGGCATCATCTGTGCCATACAGGCAGAACTCAACTTCACCCAATTGGGATGGAAAGAGAAAATCGAAACCTCATCCGACACCTACGAGCGTACGGTGAACTATTTTCACATCCCCGCTTTCGCCAGAATCGGTTTCGGCCGCGAGCGCAAGGGCGTACAGGGATACGTTTTAATCGGTCCGCAAATCGGCTTCAATATCGGCGACTCGGAAACACGCGGCGGAGAATGGACGGAAGAGACATTGAGCAAACGCCCCAACAATGTGGTTGAGCAATACAGCCTGCCTATTCAGAAAAAATTTGAATACGGCATCTGCGGCGGTCTGGGCCTAGAGGTCAGCAACCCCAAGGTGGGACATTTTCAGATAGAGGGACGTTACTACTACGGTCTGTCCTCCATCTTCAACGATTCAAAAGCAGACAAATTTACACGTTCGGCCAACGGTGCCATCATAGCCAAAGTCACCTGGCTCTATGATGTCATCAAAACCAAAAATCCGAAAATCCGTTAACGCAGACGGTCGAGACTCCTGACCAGCATCTCGTCCTTGAGAATATAGCGGAAGGCCTGATAGTTGAGCACCAACGAGCAAAACGGCAATGCTGCCGGAATGCAAACGTTAAGAATCAGCCCGCTATCGCGCGCTTCCTGCCACAGTTGCCAGTAGGCGTAAGCATAAATCAGATACCAGCCTGCCAGCAGAATGATGGAAAACGTCATCAGCCTCATCTGCAACGCACGTTTGCGGAACAGGAAAATATCGAAAAGAGTGATTAACGCGACCAGCATGAGAATTACGCCGAGGGGCAGAAAACTCCATCCCGTGAGGTCTTGCGAGAAATCTTCCGTAACGGTCAGACGGGCTAACGGACAAAAAAACGATACCGTGCCGGCAATGATTGCCGAGCACAGCATCCATAAACTCTGAATTCTCTGAATCATTAGAATTGGTCCTCTATCTCATCCTGATCGTTGCTGCCGTCGCGGAAGAAAATACGACCCTCTTCGAACTCCTTGGTAGCAATCAGAGTGGGCTTGGGCAGACGCTCGTAGTAACGACTGATCTCAATCTGCTCGCGGTTTTCGAACACCTCGTCCACGCCGCTGTCCGATGATGAAGAGAACTCCTGCAGTTTGTTGGTCAGCTCCTGCTTGAGTTCGGCGCTAATCTGGTTGGCACGCTTTGCGATAATGGCTACACTCTTGTAGATGTTACCGGTGTCCTCACAGAGGCTCATCACGTCACGGGTGACGGTGGTGGTGGGGGCGTTTGTCTTTCTGTAATCCATAGTGGGATATTTGATTATATATGTTTATTTTCGTGATAAATCAATCTTCTTTAGGCTTGATGTCGATGTTTTTCTTCTCAACCATGCGTTGGGCATCCTCATGCATCTTGACCGCCTCGGCCATATATTTGCTTTCGGGATACTCGCCGGCAAAGTTGAAGAACTCGTCGATGGCATCGCGGAAGCGCTGTTCTTTCTTGGCTTCCACACTCTTGAGCGCCAAATGATATTTGGAGCGCAACACGAGAATGGAAAACTTTTCACGCATTTCATTGGAAGCGTACGGGAAATCTCTCAACGCATTTTGCGAGGTGACGATGCAGGCCTCATAGTTGGAACCACCGGAAGTGCAGTTGCCGATATAAGTACCCAAATCATAATAAAGCTTGGCGCTGAGATATTCTTTCTCTATCAGACGGTCCTGCAAGGCATAAATCATCTGATGCGTTTCATTCTTGATGCGGGTATAGGGATAATAATCCAGGAATTGCTGAAATTCCTGAATGGCCTGATAGGTCGTTGACTGATCCAGGCGGGGATCGGGCGACTTCTTGTAGAGTGCGTATCCGGCATAGTAACGGGCATACTCCACATACTGGCCTTTAGGATAGCTCTGATAATATTTGCGGAAATACTGGGCCGAATTCTCATAATCCTTGCAGTTGAAGGAACTCAGCGCCAAAAGATACAGGCTCTCCTCACCGTTGAGAGTGCCTTTCATCACGGCCAAAAGTTCACCGAAGAGCAGGGAGGCTTTAACGTATTTACCCTCAAAGAAATACTGCTTTGCCACCTCGTATTTGTATTCGTAGTCCGTTGACTTCTCCAAAGCATTGAATCGTTTGCATCCGGTCAACAGCGTAACAGCCAATATGGATATAAGCAGTTTCTTCATAATTCAGCGCGCAAAGTTATAACTTTTTTTTCACATTACCCCCTCTGGGGACAAGTTTTTTTGCTCTATTTGTATTTTTTGGCTAAAACCGGAAGTGTTTATATGCCTATTATCTCTTTTTTTCATAATTTTGCACCTTGATATGGATTTCAAACTCACTTCGCAATATCAACCGACGGGCGATCAGCCGGAAGCCATCCGACAACTCACGGAAGGTTTGCGTCAGGGACTGCCGGCACAAACACTGCTCGGCGTCACCGGCAGCGGCAAAACATTCACGATGGCCAACGTCATCAAAAACTTCGGACGCCCCACCCTCATCCTCTCGCACAACAAGACGCTCGCGGCGCAGCTCTACGGCGAGATGAAGCAGTTTTTTCCCGAAAACGCAGTAGAATACTATGTCTCCTACTACGATTATTATCAACCGGAAGCCTATATTCCCTCCACCGACACCTACATTGAGAAAGACCTGGCCATCAACGAAGAGATTGACCGGCTCCGACTCTCTGCCACGAGTGCTCTGCTGTCGGGCCGCAACGATGTGGTGGTGGTCTCGTCGGTCAGCTGCATCTACGGCATGGGCAATCCTGCAGCCTTTTATGACAACGTCATTGACTTGGCTGTCGGACAGACGATTACCCACAACGCCCTGCTGCGCCGTCTGCTCAACTCGCTCTACGTGCGCAACGACATCACGCCGACTCGGGGCAGCGTGCGGGTCAAGGGCGACACGGTGGACATTTTCCTGGCCTACAGTGAGCGCATACTGAGGGTGTCTTTCTGGGGCGACGAAATAGAAAGTCTCGAAGAACTGGACAGCGAGACGCTGGACAGTGTGGCTTCTTTCCCCGACTACCGCATCTATCCTGCCAATCTTTTCATCACTTCACCCGACAAGCAGGAAGCCGCCATTGCCCTCATCAAGGAAGACCTCAAAGACCAAGTGGCTTATTTTCAGAGCATCGGCAAAGACTTTGAGGCACAACGGTTGGAGGAGCGCGTCAACTACGACATCGAGATGATACGCGAACTCGGCCACTGTTCCGGCATCGAAAACTACAGCCGCTACTTCGACGGCAGAGCGCCCGGCACCCGTCCCTATTGTCTATTGGACTTCTTCCCCAAAGATTTTCTGCTCATCATTGATGAGAGTCACGTCTCCGTGCCCCAGATTCGCGCCATGTACGGCGGCGATCAGGCCCGAAAGAACAATCTTGTGGAATACGGTTTCCGCCTGCCTGCAGCCAAAGACAACCGCCCGCTCCGTTTTGAAGAGTTCGAGGCACTGACGCCGCAAACCATCTACGTCTCAGCCACACCGGCAGACTACGAACTGGAACGCTCCGAGGGCGTTGTGGCCGAACAGGTTATCAGACCGACCGGCCTGCTGGATCCGCCCATCGAAGTGCGCCCCACACACCACCAGGTGGATGACCTCATGGAAGAAATCCAGCGACGCATCGAACGGCACGAACGCACCCTCGTCACCACACTGACCAAACGTATGGCGGAGGAACTTACAGAATATTTCCTGCGCTACGACATCAAAGCCACCTATATACATTCCGAGGTGGACACACTGGAACGCGTGGAGATACTGGACAATCTGCGCAAGGGTGTCATCGACGTATTGGTCGGCGTCAATCTCCTGCGTGAAGGTCTTGATTTGCCCGAAGTATCACTTGTGGCCATTCTCGATGCCGACAAGGAGGGATTTCTCCGCTCGCACCGCTCCCTCACACAGACTGTCGGACGTGCGGCACGCAACGTGCACGGACTGGCCATCATGTACGGCGACAACATCACGGAATCGATGCAGCAAACCATCGACGAGACCAACCGACGCCGGCAAAAACAGATGCGCTACAACGAAGAACACGGCATCACGCCACAGCAGATACAGAAGGCCCGCACGATGTCCGACCTGCTCTCGCTGCAGAAAGCCACAGGAGAGAAACGCGCCTACATCGAGCCCGAACCGCAACCTCTTGTCCAGGCAGCAGAATCTCCGGAAGCGCTGCAACTCTCGCCGGAAGCCCGCCGCAAGAAAATCGATGCTCTGCGCAAGGAGATGCAGGCTGCAGCCAAGAAACTGGACTTCATCTCTGCCGCCCGTCTGCGCGACGAGATGCTGGCCCTCATGGCACAGGAAGATACGCCCTAACTGGAGAAAATTTACGCGTCCACGGGAGAAAATTTACGGCCCCGTGGGAAAACGGATTTGATGTTGCAATGAGCACGCAGAAAAAAGTTCCGCCGGCGCTTGCCGACGGAACTCTCTGAATTTCCGCAAACCCTTTCCGGGTTACTTGATTTCAATCTGGCGACTGGAAGGCAGAGCCTCCTGGGCTTTCTTGGGCAGCACTACCGTCAGAACGCCGTCGTTGACCGTAGCCTCAATCTTCTCGCGCTCTACATCGTCGGGCAGCGTGAAGGCCTGTGAGAATTTCTGGTAAGAGAACTCGCGACGCAGCCAGCGGCGCTTTTCATCGCCCTTTTCCTCCGTCTTCTGCTCTTTCTCCAGAGAAATCATCAGATTACCGTCTTCGGTGATGTTGATGTGGTAGTCCTTCTTTGTGGTGCCGGGAACGGCGAGATCCAACTTGTAGTCCTTGTCGCTCTCCGTCACGTTGATGGCCGGAGAAGTGGTGTGAACCTGACGCATTTCAGGGAATGAGTCGTTGAAGAAATCGTTGAAGAATGCCGGCATGAAGTTCATTGCATTGCGGTAGTTGTTGGAAAACATAGGTAACATAGTATTAATCTCCTATCTTTAATTGTTAAACATTTACTTTATCATCGGCTCTTTTGTTTCGAGCCTCTGCCCTACATCATGCAACACCTGTGCCAAAACGCCATTTTGTCGCTCCGTTTAACATACGGGCGGCGGGGCTTAACATTTCTAACGCTTGTTAATCTTTCCCACGCGACAAAGTGGCCGAAAGAGTGACATTTTTGCCTCAAAAGAAAAAAACTTTTGCATAAAAAATGTTTCTGCGGCCTGAAAGACACTTTTTTTTGTTATATTTGTGGCACAAAACAGGCAAAACGCAATCAACATCACACAACAAATCATGAAAAAAATCATTGAATCGTCCATTTACGCCGGAGTGGCCATCGGCATTGCCGGTTTCGGCTATCTGGCGGAGAAAAGCATCATCGGCGCCGTACTCTTTGCTTTCGGCCTGCTCACGGTGGTGCATTATGGACTGAAACTATACACCGGAACCGCCGGTTTTATAAAAAAAGGTGAAACGGGGCAGTTGTTTCTCATCCTGTTGGGCAACATCGCGGGCTGTCTCATCGTCGCCGTCATCGCCCGCATGAGTCCGATGCCGCTTCAGGATACGGCGCAGAAGATTCTGGAAGGCCGTCTGGCCATCGGTCCCCTCAGAGGCGGCATTCTGGCTGTCGGATGCGGCATGATTATGACCACCGCAGTCACTTTTGCCCGCAAGGGACAGAATCTCCCCCTGCTCTTCGGCGTGCCTCTCTTCATCATGTGCGGCTTCCCCCACTGTGTGGCCGACGCCTTCTATTATCTGTGTGTTCCCCTTGACTTTTACGCCGTTTTCTGGCCGCAGATTCTGATCTTCTACATCAGCATCGTGCTGGGCAACTTTGTCGGCTGCAACCTCTACCGCATCATCTGCTATCACATTTGGAAAGAACAACAGTAAATCCAAAAACACAACAACAAAAACACTATGAAAAAGATTCTTTCTCTGCTCGCTTCGGCGATGCTTCTGAGTTCAGGACTTATGGCACAAAGCGTCAAACTGCCCAAACCAGACATGAACCGCAAGACTTCTACGGTGATGAAGGCCTATGAACAGCGCCGCTCCGTGCGTGAATATGCCGACAAAACACTTTCCCAACAGGATCTGAGTGACTTGCTGTGGGCTGCACAGGGACAAAACCGTCCGGACGGTCATCTGACAGCCCCTACGGCGATGAACAAGCAGGAAGTCATGCTCTATGTGTTCGACAGCAAAGGTGTTGCCCTTTATGACCCGCACGCCCACACATTGACCTCTGTTGCCACTGGCGATTATCGCGACATTGTGGCCGGCAGACAGGCGATGTTCAAGACGGCGCCCGTGATGCTGGTGCTCGTTGCCGACATGAACAAGTTCGACAGCAACAATCAGCATGCACAATGGATGATGGGCGTTGATGTGGGTATCGTGAGTGAGAACATCAGCCTCTTCTGCGCCGCAGCAGGACTGTGCACAGTGCCCCGCGGCACGATGGACCAAAAGGCCATACAGCAACTGCTCAAACTCGATGAAAACCAAATCCCCGTGATAAACAATCCCGTGGGATATCCCAAAAAATAAATGTTTAACCTCTTAAAAACGTAACATCATGAAGACAAACATTCAGGCTGTGAACTTTGAGATGACCAAGAAACTCGAAGAGTATATCAATAAGAAACTTTCCCGTTTTGCACGTCATTTGGCAGAAGAAGACGAAGTGGTCATTCGCATGACGGTCGTGAAGCCCCAGACGAAAAACAACAAGCAGGTGAAAGTGCAGATTGCCTCTCTCTTTGCCGAGAAGACCTGCGACACCTTTGAAGAAGCTTTCTCCAACTGCCTGGAGGCTCTGGAGGGCGGTCTGGAGAAGAGAAAAGAGCAGTGATGCCCTTCGCCCCGACGGAGGTGCAGCGGCACTTTCGGTAGGATTTTTCCGCAAGAAAGAGGAATATCCGCTTTCGGATTAGATAAACTCCCCTTGCAAAAGCATGTGTTTTGTCGTATCTTTGCAGTGTCAAAATCGAAAAAAACAAATGTTCAACCGATAAACACTACACGCTATGAAGACAAAACACATGCTTACTCTTTTGATGATGATGATCACCATGGGTACAACCACCACGATGGCACAAGGCCGCCACATGGGTCGCGAGATGGGTTATTCACGCAACGAGATGCGTCGCGAAGTACGACGCGAGGTGCGTCACGAGATGCGACGCGAGATGGCGCACGAAGGCTACAGACACTGCGCTCCCGCTCCTGTCTATCACCACAGACCCCGACATCACTACGCCGCACGTCCCGTGCACGTTGTCTATGAGCCCGTTCCCGTTCCGGCTCCGAGACCCTGTCCTCCTCCCGCTTACTGTCATGCCGATCCCGCCGGCGTTGTGGCCGGAGCCGTTGTCGGAACTGCTTTGGGTCTGATGATTGGGAGCATGGCCTATTGAACACCTCTACTCCTTTTGAAGCAAAAAAGAAGCCTCTCGGATTATCCGGGAGGCTTCCTGTTTGCTGTCATTTCTGTTTATTCGCTTCGTCTGCCGAAGAAACGCAGCAGATAGAGGAAGAGATTGACAAAATCGAGATAGAGGCTCAACGCACCGAGAACGGCCAGCTTCTGCGTCTCGTCATTGTCCTCCATACCTGCCGTGAGAGCCTTGATCTTCTGAGCGTCGTAGGCAGTGAGACCGGTGAAAATCAAGACGCCGATACCGCTGATAATCATGTCCATCACACTGTTCTTGAGGAAGATGTTCACCACCATCGCGATAATCAGACCGATGAGGGCCATCAGCAAGATGTTGCCGAAGCGCGAGAGGTCGGTCTTGGTGATGCTGCCCACGAGGGCCATCGCGCCGAAGGTGCCGGCGGTGATGAAGAAGGTGGTGGCGATGCTCGAAGCCGTATAGGCCAGGAAGATGACCGACATCGTGGCGCCGTTGAGCACCGAATAGAGCACAAACATCAGCGTGGCCGTCACAACGGACAGACGCTGAATGGCGGCCGAGAGCCACACCACGAGTCCCACCTCGGCTATCAGCAGTCCGAAGAAAACGAAGCGCGAACCGAATATCATCTGCAGCAGGGCCGGATTACTGGCGACGGTGAAAGCCGTGAAACCGGTGATGGCGAGCGCTGCCGTCATCCAGAGATACACCTTGCGCAGCAGCGTGTTTTGGGCTGCAACAATGTCAACGGTGGAATAGTCACCGTAGTTTTTGGAATAGTTGAAGTCTGACATATTTTCTTAATTTTAGGTTCATAACAAAGGCAGAAGCCTCACATCTTGTGCAAATGTAAGGCTTTTGTGCGAAACGGACAAATATTTTAACCAGATTTAACGTCTGTCCGCATTTTTTCGTCTTCCGTCATGAGGCCGCCCAAAGCTGCATCAGAAACCGTGAAGAGGAGTGTCATCTGTCGGAGTTTTCCGATACATCACCGAAAGATGCCCGATACATCACCGATAGATGAGCGACAGATGAACGAAGGATGAACGACGGATGATCGGTATGTTGCAGACAGACGGAGAGAAGAGAAGAATATGCGGAAATACAGCATCAATCCGGTTCTGTTCAAATGTTGCCGAACCGGATTGATGAGGACGTCAAATCGGGGCAGAAACGGGATGAAGAAGCTACTGCGAAGAGCGGTATTTAAAAAAAGTGAACACATTATTTGAGTTTTTTAACTTTAAGTATAACTTAACGGCGCTTGTTTGCAAAAAAATGCTTAACTTTGTGACAAAATTAAAACGCAGATGTTCCAAAAACTCTCCAAGAAGATACTCAACGACTGGTGCGGCTGGAAAATCAACATCACCGAGCCCCACCCCGACAAATATATCATCGCGCTGGCGCCCCACACCTCCAACTGGGATTTCATCATCGGCCAACTCTTCTCCCACGCGCTGGGCATCCGCATCAACTTCCTGATGAAGAGCGAATGGTTTTTCTGGCCTCTGGGCATCCTGATGCGCCATCTGGGCGGCATCCCCGTGAGGCGGTCGAAACACATGAACTCCACCGAACGCATCGTGCGCCAGGCCATTGAGCTGAAGGAGTTTCGCCTGTGCATCACGCCCGAAGGCACCCGTAAGCCCAATCCGAAGTGGCGCACGGGCTTCTACTATATCGCCTTGGGGGCCAAACTGCCCATCCTGCTCTACGGTGTGGACTTCGAGCGCAAACTCATCCAGTGCACCAAGACCGTCATCCCCACGGGCAACATCGAGGAAGACATGAAGGAAATCAAAGCCTACTTCAAAGACTTCAAAGGCAAGAAACCCGAAAAGTTTGCCATATAATGAGACGTCTGTTGCCCCTTCTGTTTCTCGCCGCCGGCCTTTCTGCCTTCTCTCAGGACAAGGCCCTGCAGCAGTCTCTCACCGATTATTTTAAAAACTACTCCAACCCCGCATTTTCCAGCCGCGAGCGCTTCCGCGTGGAGGATATCGTCTTTCGCGGCGACACGATGGAACTGCAGCTCAACGAGCCCTTCCTCGGACAGCCCTTCACGGAGGCTACGGTGAAGCGCATCTACAGCGAGGTGCGTGCCCGCGTGCCCGAAGCGTATTGTCAGCGCCCGCTCCTCATCACGGTGTGCGGCCACACGCTCGACGAACTCATTCCCGCCTTCCTTCTGCCCCGCAAACTGCAGAGAAGCTGGGGCGATTTGGACTACAGGGGGCCGTCGTGGGTGCGCAACATCGACCGCCCGTTTGTGCCCAAAGAGGGACTCGACGGCCGTCATCTGGCGCTGTGGGCCTCTCACGGCTACTACTACAAAAACGACAAGAGAGAATGGGGGTATCAGCGTCCGCAGCTCCACACCACCTGCGAGGACCTCTTCACCTCCACCATCGTCTATCCCTTCCTCATCCCGATGCTGGAGCGCGCCGGCGCCGTAGTTTTCTCGCCCCGCGAAACGAGTTGGCAGAAGCACGAGGTGCTCGACGGAAACATCCTCGTGGAAGGCGATTATCCTGTCTATGTGCGCTATACGCAGGCCGACAGGCCGATGACCGTCAGCGTAGTGCACGAGGGCGTTGAGACGCGCCTGGTCGTCAACCGCCGCATGGGCTTCGGCATATGGTGCTATCTGGGCACCTGGCATTTCCAGGCCGGATATCCCAAGAAGAATCGCGTCTTCAGCGAGGACAACAAGGCATTGGAAGTGCGTCTTGGCGGCGGCATGGGCAGCATCTCGCGCGAAGGCATACGCAGCGGCAAAGGACGCGCCTGGGAGGGCAGCCGCTATTGGGCCGAATACAACCGTCTGCCCGCCCCCATCTGGACGACGAAGGACGGCACCAACGACTACGCCGAAGACATCAACACCCGCTCGCTGGCCGTCAACCATGTGGCGCGCGGCAGCGTGTTCCTGCCCAAAGACAGCATCGACTGTTGCCGCGTGGACTCCCTCACGGGCGACACGCTGGAGACCTGGCGCGAAGAGCGCGACGGCCTGCACGTGCCTTTGGAACTCTCGCTGGCCGTACACTCCGATGCCGGACAGACGGAGGGCGGATACATCGGTTCGCTGGCCGTTTACACCACCGCTTTCATGGACGGCAAATATCCCACCGGACTCTCCCGTCTGGCCGGACGCGATTTGGCCGACGAGATGATGACAGGCTTCACCCGCGACATGCGCAGCACCTTCGGCAGTTGGAACCGCCGCCAGCTCTACGAGCGCAACTACAGCGAGAGTCGGGAGCCGCGCATTCCCTGCATGATTTTCGAGACGCTCTCCCATCAGAACTATGAGGACATGAAGATCGGTCTCGACCCGCTGGGGCGCTTCACGATGGCGCGCTCCGTCTATAAGACGCTGCTGCACTACACACGCCGCATGCACGGCCTGGATGCCGGCGTCGTGGCTCCCCTGCCCGTACGCGAACTTATGGCGGTGGTCGATGAAGGCCGCATCCATCTCCGTTGGGCACCCGAAGAAGATCCGCTCGAACCCTCCGCCCGTCCCGACGGCTACATTCTTTATATGAAGAAAGGCACCGAAGGATGGGACAACGGCACCTATATGCGCGGCAACGTCAATGCCTGTAACGTCACAGCGCCGGAGGGTATGCTTTGCCAGTTCCGCGTGACGGCCGTGAATGCCGGCGGCGAGAGTCTCGACAGCCCCACCGTCTGCGCCATGATTGGCCACAAATACAGCGCCCGCGTGCTTCTGGTGGACGGCTTCTCCCGTGTGGCTGCACCCGAACCGTTCGGCGGGAAGTTCTATCCCGAAGCCGATCCCGGCGTACCCTATATCTGCGAGCCCCGTCCTTCCGGACTCCTGCAGGCCGGCAACACGCGCGACTGGAGTGTGCGCTACGCCGAAGACCTCTTGCAGAACAACTACACCCTCTCTTCCGCCACCGAAGGCACGCTGCCCTGGATATCGCTGCTGCAGCACGACGCCGTCTGCCTAATCTACGGCGCACAGCGCAACGATGGATACAGCCACAGGGCCTATCCCGTCCTGCCGGCGACAACAGTCAATCTGCTCACGCACTACACCCAGCAGGGCGGCAACCTGATGATGACGGGCGCCTATGTGGCCGAAGGTCTTTCGCCCGAGGCGCAGCAGTTCACGCGCCGCATGCTGGGATGGGAACAGGCGATGAGCGTCGCCACCGACACGTGCAGCGTGCGCGGCATGTCGCTCGAATTCCGTCTGCCCGACAGGAGCGAGAGCGAGCGACACTACTGCGTGGCCCGCGTCTCCGCATTGCAGGTGCCCGTCGGCACTCCGGGCAATCAGACGCCTGACAGGATTTTCCCCACGATGCTCTATCGCGAGTCGTCGCTGCCGGCCGCCATTGCCACCGAAGAGAACGGACGGCGCAGCATCACCTTCGGATTTCCCCTCGAACTCATTCCCGACGACGGCATGAGACGCTCCGTCGTCAACGCATCACTAAAATACCTGCTCCCATGAAGATACAATGCAACATGAAAGGGTCGCGCTTCATTGACGTGACCGAAAATCATCTCAAGACCATCGCGAAG
This sequence comes from uncultured Bacteroidales bacterium, assembly GCA_902791295.1. GTDB lineage: Bacteria > Bacteroidota > Bacteroidia > Bacteroidales > Bacteroidaceae > Physcousia. Next base: position 22,580 of record CADAVI010000035.1, read on the forward strand.
TACAACCTGCTTTCCGACCTCATCGACTCCTCCGGATTGGTGGACGACAGTTCGCTCAACAAGCTGCAGCTCAACGTCAAAGCCCTGCTCGAACACACCGAGGACAAGGACGACCTGCTGGCGCTCTGCCGCGATGTCCTATTTCACGACAACATGAAGGCTTTCGGCCTGCATCAGCTCATCCTGCTCTACATTGAGATGGCTGAAAAGAACATCCTGCAAGCGGACTAAAAAGAAACACCGCCGTGAACTGGCTGCCGACCACACGCAAGGAAATGAACGAAAGAGGCTGGGACGCCGCCGACGTCATTCTCTTCTCGGGGGATGCCTATGTGGATCATCCTGCCTTCGGAATGGCGGTCATCGGGCGCGTGCTCGAAGCCGAAGGGTTGCGTGTGGCCATCGTGCCGCAGCCCGACTGGCACGGTGACTTTCGCGATTTCAGGAAGTTGGGGCGCCCGCGCCTCTTCTTCGGCATCTCGCCCGGAGCGATGGACTCGATGGTCAACAAATACACCGCCGCGCGCCGTCTGCGCTCGGAGGACGCCTATTCGCCCGACGGACGCCACGATCTGAGACCCGAATACCCCACAGTGGTTTACACACAGATTCTCAAGACGCTGTGGCCCGACAGCCCCGTGATAGCCGGCGGCATAGAAGCCTCTTTGCGCCGTGTGGCCCACTACGACTATTGGAAGGACCGCATCATGCCCTCCATCCTCGTCACCTCCGGCGCCGACGCCATCACCTACGGCATGGGCGAGAAGGCCACCCGCGAGATTGTCCGCAGACTCACGGCGGCTTTGGAAGAGTATGACGAGACGCTCGGCTACGACGAGACGGGCGAAGCCTATTGCACGGCGGATACTTTCCGCAAGACCTGCCTCGATGTGCCCCAGACGGTCTATCTCGCCCGCGACGGCGAGCGCCCGGAGGGCGACAACGTCATCGTGCTGCACCCCTATGAGGAATGTCTGCGCGAGCCCCGCAAGCACGCCGAGAACTTCCGCCACGTGGAGGAAGAGAGCAACCGCATGGAGGCCTCGACGCTGGTGCAGGACAACGTGGTGGTGAATCCCCCCTATCCCCCGATGACAACAGAGGAAATCGACGCATCGTTCGATTTACCCTACACGCGTCTTCCCCATCCCAAATACAAGGGCAAGCGCATTCCCGCCTACGACATGATACGCCATTCGGTGACGCTCCACAGGGGCTGCTTCGGCGGATGCGCCTTCTGCACCATATCGGCCCATCAGGGCAAGTTCATCGCCTCACGCAGCCGCGAGAGCATCCTGCGCGAAGTGAAGCAGGTGACCCGGATGCCCGACTTCAAGGGCTCGCTGACCGATCTCGGAGGCCCGTCGGCCAATATGTACCGCATGAGCGGCAAGAATCTCAAGGCCTGCCGCAAGTGCGCGCGTCCTTCGTGCATCCATCCCGCCATCTGCCCCAACCTCAACGGCGACCACGCGCCCCTTACGGATATCTACGAGAGCGTTTCGGCTCTGCCCGGCGTGAAGCATTGCACCATCGGCAGCGGCGTGCGCTACGACATGCTGCTGCACGACTGGAAGGACGAGCGCCTCAACAGCGAAGCCCGCCGCTACACCGCGCGCCTCATCACGCATCATGTGTCGGGGCGCCTGAAAGTGGCGCCGGAACATACGGAGGACCACGTGCTCAACATCATGCGAAAGCCCTCTTTCAGTCTCTTCTACCGCTTCAAGAGCGTGTTTGAGAACGAGTGCCGCAAGGCCGGCCTGCGCCAGCAGATTATCCCCTACTTCATCTCCTCCCATCCCGGATGCGAGGAGCGTGACATGAAGGCTCTGAGCGAAGAGACGCGCGCCCTGCATCTCATGACCGACCAGGTGCAGGACTTCACCCCCACTCCGCTCACGCTCTCCACCACCATCTTCTGTACGGGCTATCATCCCTACACGATGGAACGTGTGTTCTGTGAGCACGACCCCGAAAAGAAAAAAAGACAAAAATCATATTTCTATGGAACTGTTTGAAGTAAAAGTAAAGTACGACAAGATTGTGGAGAACGGGCTCATCAAGAAGATTCCGGAGCAATACGTTGTCGATGCCCTCTCGTTCACCGAGGCGGAGGAGCGCATCACCCAGGAGATTTCCGTCTTCTCCAGCGGCGAGTTTGAAGTGACCGACATCAAGAAGGCCCGCATCACGGAGGTGATAGAGTCGGAAGATGCCGCAGCCGACAAGTGGTACAAAGCCCGCGTGGCCTTCATCGTCATCGACGAGAAGACCGAGAAGGAGAAGCGCGCCGTGCAGACGATGCTCGTGCAGGGCACCTCGCTGCAGACGGCCCTGGCTTCGCTCGAGAAGTTCCTCTCTTCGGGCATGGGCGATTGGCTCATCGTCGGCATCGTCGAAACGCAGATTATGGATGTCCTCCGTTATCAGGCACCTCAACAAAAGGAGCAATAAGAAAGCATATCAAATTACAAAACAATAATTTATAACCTAATCTGAAAAGCGTTATGAACATCACTCCCAAAGAAGGCATCACCGATGCCAAAACGCTGGGCATCCCCAAGTACATCATCCTGGGCGTCCAGCATCTCTTCGCCATGTTCGGAGCCACTGTACTGGTGCCGGTGCTGACCGGCCTGTCCGTCAGCTCCACCCTGCTCTTCGCGGGCATCGGCACGCTTGTGTTCCACTGCGTCAGCAAGTTCCAGGTACCGGCATTCCTGGGTTCCTCATTCGCTTTCCTGGGCGGCTACGCCTCGGTGAAGGTGCTGGGTATGGAGCAGGGTATGACCGAGACGCTGGCTCTTGACTACGCCTGCGTGGGTGTCTTCTTCGCGGGTCTCTGCTATTTCATCATGGCGGGCCTCATCAAGGCTTTCGGAACGGAGAAAATCATGCGTTTCTTCCCGCCTGTGGTGACGGGCCCCATGGTGATAGCCATCGGCCTGGTGCTTTCGGGCAGCGCCATCAGCAACTGCACCACCAACTGGCTGCTGGCCATTGTGGCCATCGTCACGGTGATTTGCTCCAGTGTTTGGGGCAAGGGCATCGTGAAGATTATCCCCATCCTGCTGGGCGTGCTGGTGAGCTACTGCCTGGCCGCCGTCATGGGCGAGGTGGATTTCGCCCAACTCAACGATGCGGCATGGATAGGATTGCCCTTCACGCGTGAGCAAACCGTGCTGGCCGTCATCGACCACATGGACACCACGTTCCTCATCTCCACCATCATCGCCATCATCCCCATTGCTTTTGCCACCATCATGGAGCACATCGGCGACATGTGTGCCATCTCCTCCACCGTGGGCAAGGACTTTCTTGCCCATCCCGGACTCCACCGCACCCTCATGGGCGACGGCCTGGCTACGGCTCTTGCTTCTCTCTTCGGCGCTCCTGCCAACACGACCTACGGCGAGAACACCGGCGTGCTGAACCTCACGAAGGTCTATGACCCCGCCGTGATTCGTCTGGCCGCCTGCTTCGCCATCCTGCTGTCGTTCTGCCCCAAGTTTGCCTGCCTCATCGGCCTGATGCCCGCTGCCACCATCGGCGGCGTGAGTCTCATCCTCTACGGCATGATTTCCGCCGTCGGCGTGCGCAATCTGGTAGAAGACGGTGTGGACTTCAGTTCTTCGCGTAATGTCTTCGTGGCCGCCCTGATTCTGGTCATCGCCATCGGTGTGAAATACGGCGCCGGCGACAATGTGGCCATCGGCCCCATCCACATCTCCGGCCTGGCTCTGGCCGCTCTGGTGGGCTGAAGAGCGTTCACGGCAAGGAGAAGCCCGAACAAAACGCCTAAACATTATTTACTACTCATTTCATTATTTGTTTTTTATAACCCTTAAAACCAAAAGTTATGAAAAAATTATTTCTTCTCGCTGCCGCAGCCATCAGCATGACGGCCGGCGCACAGGTCAACATCCAGTTGCACTACGACCTCGGTCGCAACCTCTATCCCAACGATCAGAGCAACCGCGGCTACTTCACCACCACCGTGGAGATGTTCAAAGCCGACCGTCTGGGCTCCACCTACTTCTTCGTGGATATGGACTACTGCGGCAACTATCGCCGCTACGACGCCAACGGATGCGCCATTGACGACGGCAGCAGCAACCGAGGCAACATCGCTGCTTATTGGGAGGTCAGCCGTGACTTCACCTTCGCCAAGGTGAAGAACACCAACCACAGTTTCTCGGCTCACATTGAGTACGACGGCGGTCTTTCTCAGGCTGCAGGTCCCTTCCAGCAGGCCATTCTCGTCGGTCCCGCATGGAGCTGGCACAACGCCGACTTCAAGAAGACCTTCACGCTGCAGGTGATGTATAAGCAGTTCCTCAACAGCAACGACCGCAACGACTTTTCCAGCAGCGGCCACGATGCTCATCCCAGCTTCCAGATTACCCCGATTTGGAACATCACCTTCGCCAACGACCTTTGCACCTTCAGCGGCTTCGCCGATCTGTGGTACGGTTGGGGCAGCAACTTCAAAGGCGCTATAGATGCTAATGGTAGATTTACTACGGAGCAGCAGAAGGGTCTTGTGTTCCTGACCGAGCCTCAGTTCTGGTTCCACATCGTGAACAAGGGCAAGACAAGCAACCGTCTCTCCGTCGGCACCGAGGTGGAAATCAGCAACAACTTCATCTATGGCACTCGCTACATCAATGGCATTCCTTACGGTAGCAACACGAACAAGACCTTCTTTGTGAACCCCACCATCGCTCTCAAGTGGGACATTTGATGCAATGCATAATGCATAATGTATGTCAAATGTAAAATGTAAAATTAATTATTATGTTGAAGAAACTCTTCGGTTTTGACGCCGCCACGATGACCGTCCGCAAGGAGGTCATCGGCGGCATCACCACCTTCCTCACGATGGCCTACATTCTGGCCGTGAACCCCAGCATTCTCTCCGCCACCGGCATGGACCAGGGCGCCGTGTTCACCACCACCTGTATCTCCGCCGTGGTGGCCACCGCCGTGATGGCCCTCTATGCCAAGCTGCCTTTCGCGCTGGCTCCGGGCATGGGTCTGAATGCCTTCTTCGCCTTCACCGTGTGCATCACGATGGGCTACAGCTGGCAGTTCGCCCTGACGGCCGTACTGATTGAAGGCATCATCTTCGTGCTGCTCACCCTCACGGGTATGCGTCAGAAGATTGTGGAAGCCATTCCTCTGGTGCTGCGTCGCGCCATCAGTCCCGGCATCGGCCTCTTCATTGCCTTCATCGGCCTCAAGAGCGCCGGCATCGTGGCTTCCTCCGAAGCCACATTCCTCACGCTGGGCAATCTCAAGGACCCCGCTGTTCTGCTGGCCATCGGCGGCATTCTGCTGACGTCGGCTCTGCTGGTCAAGGGTGTCACGGGTGCGCTGCTCATCGGCATTTTGGTCACCACCGTTGTGGGTATTCCTCTGGGCATCACCCATTTCAACGGCATCATCTCCACGCCGCCTTCCATCGAACCCATCTTCTGGCAGTTTGAGTGGCACAATGTGCTCACCGTGGATATGGCCATCTGCGTGCTCACGTTCCTCTTCATCGACATGTTCGACACCATCGGCACGCTCCTGGGCGTCTCCAACCGCGCCGGCATGGTGGATGAGAAGGGCAATGTGTGGCGTCTGAGCCAGGCCTTCATGGCCGACGCCATCGGCACCACGGTGGGCGCCATACTCGGCACTTCCACCGTGACCACCTACGTCGAGAGCGCTTCCGGCGTCAATGTCGGCGGCCGTTCCGGTCTCACCAGCATCACCACGGCACTCTGCTTCGCCGTGTCGCTGCTTTTCGCTCCCCTCTTCCTCGCCATTCCCGCTCAGGCTACGGCTTCGGCTCTGATTCTGGTCGGCGTGATGATGATGTACGAGGTGCGCAAGGTGGACTTCTCCGACTACGTCACGGGCATTCCCTGCTTCGTCTGCATCGTGATGATGCCCCTGACCTACAGCATCTCCGACGGCATCCTCATGGGTGTCATCTCCTATGTGCTGATTCACCTGCTCTCGGGCACCTTCAAGGACAAGGACCAGCGCAACAGCATGAACTGGGCCACCGTCTGTCTGGCCATTCTCTTCATTCTCCGCTACGCTTTCCTTTAAAAGAAAAAGGATTTCATTCACAAGCAATGATTGAAGAACAAATCAAAAGCATCACAGAGGCCCTCCCTCAGGGAGTGCGCCTCTGTGCTGTTTCCAAATTCCATCCCGTCGAAGCGCTCGAAGCGGCCTATCGCGCCGGACAGCGCATCTTCGGCGAAAGCCACGTGCAGGAACTGCAGCAGAAGGTGGCTTACTTCTCAGAGCACGCTCTGCCCCCTCTGCTCCACAGGGAAGAGGGCCGCACCGGCATCGAGTGGCACTTCATCGGCCACCTGCAGACCAACAAGGTGAAATACCTCGCGCCCTACGTGGCGCTCATCCACAGCATGGATTCTCCCCGCCTCTTTGAGGAGATTGCCAAACAGGGAATCCGCTGCGACCGCGACATCCCCTGTCTCGTCCAACTTCATGTGGCGCAGGAGGAGACGAAGTTCGGCTTCCTTCCCGACGAGGCACTTTCATTTCTTCGCGACGTCATGCCCCGTCTCGGCTCCGGCTGCGGCGTGAGCCTGCGCGGCATCATGGCGATGGCGTCCAACACCGACGACGAAGCGCGCATCCGCCGCGACTTCCGTCTGGCCCACGACACCTTCCTTCAGGCCAAGGCTTTGCTCTCGGAGGGCGCTCCCGCCGAGGCGGCGCTGTTCACGGAGTGCTCCATGGGCATGTCGGACGACTGGCCCGTCGCCATCGAAGAGGGCGCCACGCTCATCCGCATCGGCAGCAGCATCTTCGGGCCGCGCCAATATTAATTTTCTTCTTCCTTTCTTCTTGAAAATTCGCAGCCGCACCAAAGCTGGTTGTAGAACTGCATCTCTTTGAGCAACTGCTGACGGCGCTCCTGCAGCCCGCCCTTGCGCCAGTTGCGGGCGTCGAAGGCGACGGACGCGCCTTCCCGGCTCACAGTCTCCGCTGCCTCGTTGCCGGCCTCTGTGGTCTGCTCCAGCGACTTCCATCGCGAGGAGGCCAGCGATGTGGTGAAGATCTCAATGCCCAACTCCTGCGCTCTCCGCGCGCTCTGCATCAGACGGTAGCGGAAACACTCCAGGCAGCGTTTCCCTCTCTCGGGCTCTCCCTCCAGTCCCCTGACGGCCTCCAGCCAGGCCTCGTGGTCGTAGGGCGCCTCCTCGAAGGGCACGCCCAGACGCTCTGCATAGCGCTTCAGTTCGTCGCGCCGGTGTTCGTATTCCTCGCGCGGCGTGATGTTGGGATTGCAGTAGTAAATATACGGCTGCACCCCGTTCGCCATCATCCATTCCAGGATGGCTGCCGAACAGGGTGCACAACAGGCGTGCAAAAGCACACGCTCCATAAAAATGCCTCCTTTGCGGGGTTATGCCTCGGGCAGAACGCTCACGGTGGAGCGGTCCAGGCGACCCTTCTTGAAGGTTACGATGCCGTCGGTCAGGGCATACAGCGTGTGATCGCTGCCCATACCCACGTTGGTGCCGGGATAGTGACGGGTGCCGCGCTGACGCACGATGACGTTACCGGCTACACACTTCTCACCACCGAAGATTTTGATACCGAGTCGCTGGGCTGCTGACTCGCGGCCGTTCTTAGAACTACCTACACCTTTCTTATGTGCCATTGTTTCTTAACTTTTTAGCGGTTAGTGAATAGAAGGCGTTTAGGCCACAACCTCCTTGACGAGAATCTCTGTGAACTGCTGACGGTGACCGTTGAGCTTGCGCATACCCTTGCGGCGCTTCTTGTGGAACACGAGCACCTTGTCGCCCTTCACGAGGGGGCTGACCACTTCGGCCACCACTTTGGCGCCCTTCACGGTGGGAGCACCCACCTGCACCTTGCCGTCGGCGTCAACGAGCAACACCTTCTCAAATTCAACAGCCTGACCGGCCTCAGCACCCTCGATGTGGTGCACATAGAGCTTCTGCTCCTTCTCAGCCTTGAACTGCTGACCGTTAATCTCTACGATTGCGTACATTTTTGTTTTTGTTTTTTTAACGGGTTTCACCGTGAGGCGGTCTCTTTCCGAAACGCTTTCTCTGGCCTCTGCGGCATAAATCGGGCGCAAAGGTAGTTAAAATTTGTAATATAGCCAAATGTTTCGTCGTTTTTTTGTACCTTTGCAGCGAAATTTATGAAAGATTAAGTTCTATGACTATGAAAAAAGTAACAAGAAGCCGTCGACGCCCGCAACGCCGCCGAGGCCAAGTACAACGAGCAGTCGCTCTCTCTGCGCGAGTGTGAGACCAACAGCAAGAACTACGAGCGCATGCTCACGGCTGCACAGCGCGAGATGGGCGACCTGAAGACGGCCAACAGCGCCCTGCAGGCCTCTCTGACCAGCAGCGTCACCGCCAGCGGCGCCAACATCTCCAAGCTCGTCGATGAAATCAACGCCTCCAACAAGTACATCAAGCAGCTCGTCGAGGCCAAGTCGAAGAGCGACTCCCTGAGCCTGGCTCTGACCAACAAGCTGACGCGCTCCCTCTCCCGCGAGGAACTGAAGGACGTTGACGTTCAGGTGCTCAAGGGCGTGGTGTATATCTCGCTCAACGACAACATGCTCTACAAGAGCGGCAGCTATGAGATTAGCCCGGCTGCAGCCGAGACGCTCTCCAAGATTGCCAAGATTATCACCGACTACAGCGACTACGAGGTGCTCATCGAGGGCAACACGGACGATGTGCCCATCTCGAAGACCAACATCCGCAACAACTGGGACCTCTCCTGCCTGCGTGCTTCTAGTGTCGTTCAGGAGCTGCAGACGCGCTACGGTGTGAACCCCAGCCGCATGACGGCCGGCGGTCGCGGCGAGTACAACCCCATTGCCGACAACGCCACCGACGACGGCCGCACGCGCAACCGCCGCACCCAGATCATCATCACGCCGAAGCTCGACCAGTTCATGGAGCTCATCGACCAGGCTCCTGCCGAGTGATTTTAGCGCATCGATATTTCCCACAAAGACTCGCCCTCGCGGCGGGTCTTTTTTTGCTCCCCGTTTTTACTCCCCAGTGCTTCTGCATAGCAAATGGGGCCGAGTGTAATCACTCACGCTCGGCTGAGTCGGAACAAGAACAACCGTAAAATTCAAAAAATTCTCATTTTCTCACAAAAGAAAGAGAGAAAGGGGCAAAAAGAGAGAAAAGAAATATATCAAGAAAAGAAGTTTATAGTTAACTATTTCCTACTAACGTAGTAAACAGTTCCCTATAAACTGAGAAAAAAGCCAGTGAGAATTTTTTTGAGAATTTTTTCGTAGCGCGATGCGCTCCGCAGTTTTTATTTTTTGAGGCTCTGTTTGCCTGGCTTGGGTTCATGAGGCTTGCCCCATAGACATTGCTCACGCTCGGCAGACATGAAGCAAGCTTCTGTTTGCCCTCACTTAATCGCAAAGTTGTCAAGTTTTACGCATATACGCATATATGCACCCACTGGCGTGTTATTATAAAATCGCACATGAGAATTTGAGAATTGAGAATTTGATAAAATTTCTTCGATTGTTATATTTCACTGATTTACATTGGAGTTACAAGAAGAGTGGCTCATTTCGTTATTTTTATGTCGTACCTTTGCACCGTCAAACCAAAACAACGAGGAAAAATTTGCGGCCCCACGGGGGAAAATTTACGGCCCCACGGGAAACCCAAAATTCGGCCCCTCCAGCTCCCCATTTAGGGGAGTGCCGAAAGAAAACCACACCGCGGGTGGAATTCAGCGAGGGAATGTCAAGAAAAGCGATCTTTGACTTATTGCTACAACAAATCCGAAGGGTCAGTATCCTTGGCCTGGCGGGCAAAGGCGAAGAGCGAGAGCGGCAGGTGGCAGTAGCCGTCGGGATTCTTGTCCAGGTAGTCCTGATGATAGTCCTCCGCCGGATAGTAGTTGCGCAAAGGTTCCTTCTCCACCACAAGAGGCTCCGGCCAGCGCTGCTGCTCCTCCTGCCAGACCTCCTCGATAAGCGGCAGATCGGCGGGGTCGGTGAAGTAGATGCCCGTGCGATAGCGTGTGCCCTCGTCGTGGCCCTGACGGTTGAGACTCGTAGGGTCGATGGCCTTGAAGAACATACGAAGGAGGAAGCGCAGGCTGACACGCGAGGGGTCGTAGCACACACGCACCGTCTCGGCAAAGCCCGTGGTGTCGGTATAGACCTCCTTGTAGCTGGGGTGCTCGGTATGGCCGTTGGCGAAGCCTGTTTCGGTGTCCGTCACGCCCTCTATCTGTTTGAAGAAATGCTCGGTGCCCCAGAAGCACCCGCCGGCGAAGTATATCTCTTTCATCGTGAATTTACGTTAACAAACGATTTATCTATATCGGAATCAGGGTTTCCTTCTGCAAAATTACACAAAATTTCGTCTTTAACCTCCAAACTTTAACCTTTAAACTTTAAACTTTAACCTTTATTTCGTATATTTGCGCTGTTATGAAGAAAAATAAACACATTGCAGGAATCACACTCCTGCTCGCCCTCCTGGGCGGAGGCTTCTGGCTGAACGGCCTCTTGCCCATCATCACAGGCTATGCCGCCAAGAATCTCGCCTCGGCAACGTTCGTGTCGGGACGCGATGCCCGCGAGGTGGAAGCTTTGGACCTCAACTTCTCCTTCATCCGCTACACCTGCGACACGGTGGACAGCGCCGCCGGGACGGTGACGAGCCGCTTCCTCTGGGGCAAATCCACCGCCGTGTGGCGCGAGGGATGCGGCGTGACACTGCTCAGAGGCGCCACTGCCGACGAGCTGCGCGCCCGACGCTGTCCGCACAAGACTTCGAAGCCCGGCAGCGGGCGTCCGCTGCCCGAAGGCGACTCCGCCGTCAGCGCCAGGATGGCCCCTGTGGGAGAAGCCTTCGTGAAGGAACGCGCCTACGGCGGACATCCCTTCGCCTTTGTGGTGATGCAT
>CADAVI010000036.1 GCA_902791295.1 uncultured Bacteroidales bacterium
ATTAAGAAAACAAGGAAAACAAAAAACTGCAAAAGATATGAAACAAGGCATTCATCCCGAGAATTACCGTCCCGTTGTGTTCAAGGACATGAGCAACGGTGACATGTTCCTCTCCCGTTCCACCTGCAAGACCACCGAGACGGTGGAATTTGAAGGTCAGGAGTACCCCGTAGTGAAACTGGAAATCTCCAGCAGCTCTCACCCCTTCTACACCGGTAAGAGCAAGCTTGTTGACACCGCAGGCCGCGTGGACAAGTTCATGAACCGCTACGCCAAGACGCGCAAGTAATCACGCCGCAATCAAATCTAAAGCAATATTCCAAAACCGGGCTCTTCACAGAAGGGTCCGGTTTTATTTACTCTATATATCTTGCTCCTTTAAAGAGTTCTTTCTCAAAAGTCTTTCCTGACTTTTTGCGTGTAAGCAGCAACTGCCACTCGGGCGAATATACGCGCTCTGTCCAGTCTGCAAGTTCACCCGAGGTCACCACACGACGTACTGTGATATTCTTAATTACGCCGTTTTTTCTTTCCAATCTCATCTCGTAACGGCTCACACCGGTATCGGACACCGACAGCGAATCGTCGGAAAGGAAGAGCATTTTGACCTCACCGCCCAACCTGTTGACCACATGTCCTTCCTGCCCTGCCTCCCAATAGTCCAAACAATCCAAACGGTTGTTACGGGTTAACAGCGCCATCACCGAATCGGGCATCGACGCCCAAACCTCTTTCATTATTTGCGCCTGAGCGGACACACGCGCACATAAAAAAGCAGTAACGCACACAAGAGAAATAACATGTTTCATAACGTACCGAGATATAAGAAGAGCATGCCGAGCAGCACAAGAAAGAGATCAACGGCTTTACTCTTAAGATTCTTTTCTTTAAACAACAATGCAGCCACAAGGAAGCTGACCACCACACTGCTCCTGCGGGCCAGGGAAATGACGCTTACCATCACACCGTCAAGTGAGAGGCCGTAAAAATAGGCATAGTCCGCCATACTCAGGAACACCGCAATCAGCGGAATGCTCCAACGCCACACAAAGGGTGTGTGCTGTTTGCGTGTTGGCCACCACAGAACGGCCAGCATCACAGCCATCATGCCGCACTGATAGAAATTGTAGTAACTCTGCACTGCAATACGGTTCAAAGCCAGTCCCCCGCTCTCAGCCGGGGCCATCAGAAACTTGTCGTACAGGCCGCTAACGGCTCCGAGCGCTGCACCGGCCACCACGCACAGCACCCATTTATTATGGAAGAAATAGATGTTTTCCTTCTTGCCGCTGCGGCTCAGCAGGAAAAAGGACGCGATGCTCAGAATCACACCCGCCCATTGACAGGCATTCAGTTGCTCCCCAAACACCAGAATAGCGCCCACCAGCACCATCACGGGACGCGTGGCGTTGATGGGTCCGACCAGGGTCAGCGGCAAATGCTTCATACCGAAATAGGCGCACAGCCATGAAGACAGCACAATGCAGCTCTTCAGCACGATGTAGCGCTGCACAGCCCAACCGCCGGAATCGACGGTCCACAGAGCGGGCAGAAAAATCAGCGAACAGAAGAGCGTGTTGAGAAACAACACCGGAATGACGGCATTGTCACGCAACGACGACTTTTTTGCCACGTCGTAGAGCCCCAAAAGGGCAGCACTCAGAAAGCCGCAAAGCAACCACATAGCCGACTGACTTGTCCGAAAGGTCAGGACACCTTATTCAGTTTTCTTATAATGGAGAAAATAAACAGGGAGGCCAGGAGACAGATGCCCATCAGCGTGCCCCAGACATAAACGAGAGGCACGCCCCACATCATACCGGGAATGCCTACCAACATGTTGCCCAGCGCAGTGGCTACAAACCATCCACCCATCATCATGCCTTTGTACTTCTCCGGCGACACCTTCGTGACGAAGGAGATGCCGATGGGACTGAGGAGCAACTCTGCTATGGTTAATATGAAATAGGTGCCCACCAAAAGATTAGGGGTCACATCAGCCACATGGAAAGGATGATTGGGCAAAGGCAAACCGATGGAGCCGACCAGCATCAACAGGTAGGCTCCGGCTGCCACCAACATACCTAAACCAATCTTCACGGGCGCCTTGGGCTCCTTGCCCTTTCCTGCCAACCATCCGAAGAAAGCGATGCTCACAGGTGTCAGCATCACCACAAAGCAGGGATTGAAATGCTGGAAAATAGGGGCATCCACACGAACAATGGCCTCGGGATTGTATTTATACCACAGGAATCCCAGCGATGCCACAATGAGTGTGGCGCTGATTGCACGTGTCTTCAACGTCTTTCCGTTAAACAGGGAAAACAACGCAAATACGATGAAGATGACTGCTACCAAATTGGTGACGTCGAACATCATTGCTTCCCAACCGCTACTCAGACGATAGGTGTATTCGCTGGCAAACCATGTCAACGTGAGTCCGTTCTGATGAAAGGCCATCCAGAAGAAAAGCACCACAGCATACACCAGACACAGGCAGATGATGCGCTCCTTCGTGTCGCGCTCCTCCGCAGCATGGGCCTCCACCTCCTGACCATTCTTTTGAGCCGCCGTCTTTTTCACCTCAGTCACATGACGGAAAGTTGCCAATCCTCCGTAATAAATCAGGATGCTCACCACCACACTCACGCAAGCTACGGCAAAAGCAAAATGGTAAGCATCTGCCTTGGAGAATCCCATGCCTACGGCCCAATCCATCATACGAATGGCTGCTGTAGGCGCAAAGAGTGCACCGACATTAATCAACATATAAAAGAGGGAAAAACCTGCATCACGCTTGTCGGCATAGCGCGAATCCTGATAGAGGTCGCCAATCATCACCTGCAGGTTGCCCTTAAACAGACCCGTACCCAGGCATACCAAGGCCAAAGCGGCTGCCATAGCCACAATGCCTGCCATGCCGCCGCCCAAAGGCACGGAAAGCAGGAGGTAGCCGAAAAGCATCACAAACATGCCGATGACCACCATACGGGAATAGCCCCAGCGGTCGGCTGCCATACCGCCTACCAACGGCAGGAAATAAACGAAACCGAGGAAGCAGGAGTATATCGGTGAAGAAATCTGGTTGGAAAATCCAAAATTCTCACCCAGAAACAAAACAAAAACAGCCAACATGGTGTAGTATCCGAAACGCTCGCCGGTGTTGGCCAATGCTAATGCCCAAAGTCCTCTGGGCTGTCCTTCAAACATAATGCGACTTGATATAAGTTAATAATCCGACACAAAGGTACAAAAAGTTCTTGGGCCGCGCATGCCGGTTCGTGTTTTTTTTGTACTTTTGCCGCTGTTTTTAGAAAATACGGAGCATGCAACATCTGAAACCGCGCTTGTTGGATTGCCTTAAGGGCTACAACAGTGAGACATTCACCAAAGATCTTTTAGCCGGACTCATCGTCGGCATTGTCGCCCTACCCTTAGCCATCGCCTTCGGCATCGCCTCCGGTGTGACGCCGGAGAAGGGCATCGTCACGGCGATTGTCGCCGGCTTTATCATCTCGCTGCTTGGCGGCACAAAGGTGCAGATAGGCGGCCCGACCGGTGCCTTCATCGTTATCATATACGGCATCGTCAACAATCCCGAGTACGGCCTTCAGGGCCTGCTTGTGGCCACCATGCTGGCCGGACTCATCCTCATCGCCCTGGGAGTGTTCCGACTGGGCGCCGTCATCAAGTTCATCCCCTACCCCATTGTAATTGGCTTCACCGCCGGCATTGCCGTCACCATTTTCACCACACAGATGGGCGACATCATGGGACTGACCCAGGAAGCCCTCGACAAAAACGGCAACATCATCACCGTGCCCCTCAAGACTCCCGGCGACTTCATCGGCAAATGGATATGCTACGTCCAGAACATCAACACCTTCAATATTTGGAATTTCCTCGTCAGCATCCTGTCGCTGCTGACCATCATCTTTTCGCCGAGACTTCTGAGGAAGGTACCCGTGATAAATAAGATACCCGGTTCTCTCTACGGCATCCTGGCGGGCACGGCTCTTGTGCTCGTCATGAAGCAGTACGGCATCGGAGGCTTGGACACCATCGGCGACCGCTTCCACATCCAAAGCCAACTGCCCGACATGGTGATGCCCACAATTTCATGGACCATGATACAGACGCTCATGCCCGTCGCTTTCACCATTGCCATCCTGGGCGCCATTGAGAGTCTGCTCTCCGCCACCGTGGCCGACGGTGTCATCTCCGACCGCCACGACTCCAACATGGAACTGGTGGCTCAGGGTGTGGCCAACGTCATCACACCGCTCTTCGGCGGCATCCCCGCCACGGGCGCTATCGCCCGCACCATGACCAACATCAACAACGGCGGCCGCACCCCTGTAGCCGGCCTGGTGCACGCTGTAGTGCTGCTGGCCATTCTCCTGATTCTCATGCCCTATGCGGAATACATCCCCATGGCGGCATTGGCAGCCGTGCTGGTTATTGTATCCTATAATATGTCCGGCTGGCGCACGGTACGCGGCCTGTTGAAAAATCCCAAGAGCGATGTCACCGTGCTGCTCGTCACGTTCTTCCTCACGGTTGTCTTCGACCTGACCATCGCCATTGAAATCGGTCTGATTCTGGCCTGCGCACTCTTCATCCGTCGCATCATGGAGACCACCGACATCTCCGTCATCAACGATGAAATCAATCCCACCGATGAAGCCGACCTCACCGAAGGACACGAAGAGAATCTCAAGATTCCTGCAAGATGCTCGGTGTATGAAATCAACGGTCCGTTCTTCTTCGGCATTGCCAACAAGTTTGACGAACTGCAGAAAAATCTCGGCGGCGAGAAGCCCAAAGTGCGCATCATCCGCATGCGCAAGGTACCCTTCATCGACTCCACCGGCATCCACAACCTGCAGAACCTCATTGAGATGTCGCATGAGGACGGCATTCACATCATTCTCTCCGGCGTGTCGCCCAAGGTACACAGCCAGTTGGAGAAGGCCCATTTCTACGACATCATGGAGGCAGACCACATCTGCCCGCACATTGATGTTGCGCTCGAGAAAGCCCGCGAAGTCCTTAACGCTTAAAGCCGCGCACGCATCTCACAGAGGATTCTTTCCTTTTCATCCTCCCCGAGAGACGAAGAAGCGAGAATCTCCGAGAGTGCATCCAATGCCTTTTGGCGCATCTGCTGACGCCCCACCTGAAGCCCGCTCCTATAGGAGTTGGGCGGCAGGAGTTGTCTGTTGAAATTACCGTCGCTCATAAATATTGGTCACAGGAGGTTTTCTCCTAAAGCCTCATAAGGCTCTGTACCGGGATTGATTGCCAAAAACAGTCCTAATAGGAACATAAATCGTTTCATCTCAGTACAAAAGTAAGTTTTTTTTCGTATATTTGCTGCGTTCAATGCTACTTTTAAATTAAAATAACCGCTATTTACACAAAAAACACAACTATTATGAAGATTTTAGGCAAATTCATGCTTGTCGCCCTCATGATGAGCTCAATGAGTTTGGGGTACACGGCCCAGGCCGAGGAGATGGCCACATTCCGCACCTGGGCGATGACGCCGCCCAAAGGATGGAATTCCTGGGACTGCTACTATTCTTCCGTAACAGAGACGGAGGTGGTGCAAAATGCAGAATTCATGCGTGACAACCTCAAGCAGTACGGCTACGAATACGTCGTGGTGGATATCCGCTGGTATTGCGAACATCCTTCTCTGGGTGCCGGCAATTACAATCAGAGGGGCGACCAGGGATTTGTTCTGGATGAATACGGACGCTACCTGCCCTCTCCCCGCCGGTTTCCCAGCTGTATGGACGGCGATGTCAATGTCGGCTTCAAACCCCTGGCAGACAGGATACACGCCATGGGACTCAAGTTCGGCATCCACATCATGAGAGGCGTGCCCACCACGGTGGCCAAGAATCCTGCCAACTACACGCTCTACGGCAGCGGCGATGCCACATCCGCCGAGCGTCAGGCCACCTGGGCCAAAGTGTACAACGGCACCACCTCACCCTGCACCTGGCTGAAGGACAACGCCCTTGTGCGTATGACTCCCGAGGGACAACAATACTACAACAGCATCATCAACCTCTATGCCCAATGGGGCGTGGACTTCATCAAGGTGGACGACATCGCCCGCCCCTTCTACACCGATGAGATTCAGATGATTCGCAACGCCATCGACCAGTGCGGCCGCCCCATCGTCCTGTCGCTCTCTCCCGGCAAGACACAGTATCAGTACCACGACCAGTGTCACGCCCTGGCCAATCAGTGGCGCATGATGGACGACCTTTGGGACAATTGGAATCACGTCTCCGCCGTCTTTGCCGAGGCTGCCGAGTGGGCCAAATACCATCAGGTGGGCAACTATGCCGACTGCGACATGTTGCCCATCGGACAGATAGCCATGACGGTGGCCGACCCAGGCTTTGCCTCCAAGGACAACGGCCGCTGGACCAATCTCACGGACAACGAGCTCTACACCATGATGACCCTTTGGGGCATCTGCCACTCTCCCCTGATGATTGGCGGTGAAATGACCAGTTTCGGCCCCACGACCATGAAACTGCTCACCAACGAGGAGATGCTGCGTATGAACAGCTACGGCGTGAATGCCCACCAGGTGTCGGGCGGTGCCGGCAAATATGTGTGGGAAAGCACCGACCCCGACGACGGCAGCAGGTGGATAGCAATGTTCTCCACCGACGGTGACGAGCAGTGGGTCAGCCCCGACAACGCGCTCTATTGCAGCGAGACGGTGGCCTACACCACCGAGGGACACAAGGTGGATGTCGAATGTGACATCCCCGAGGGCACGGACATCCTGGCCCTTGTGGTGGACGACGGCGGTGACAACTTCAACTACGACCACGGCGACTGGATTAACCCCACGGTGATTTTGAGCGACAACACGGAATATCCGCTCACGGGAGCCGACCTGGACCACACGTTCACGGCGTCCTACTACAATGTGGTACGTGAAAACCGCAACGTTACCAATACGGGCAACATGAAGGTGATGGGCACCGCCTACGCCCGCGGCTTTGCCACCGACGCCAATGCCGTGCTCTACTTCAAGCTGCCGGCAGGCGCCGTAAAGTTTAAGGGCATCGGTGCGGCTGACGACAGCGGCATCGGACAGACCGGCAGCACCACTTCCATGCGTTTCATGGTCTTTGCCGGCGAGTGCCGCAACAGCGAACTGCTCAACGGCGCCATTTTCAACAGCGGACTCGTCTCACGCACTTCCCAAAAGGCCGGCGTAGTAGTGGATGTGGATATCACGGGTGCGGAACAGCTGAAGATTGTCGTGGACAACTACGACGGCTCTTTTGCCTACGACCGCGCCGACTTCGTCAATCCCGTCCTCGTGGATGAAGACGGTCAGGAGACCTCGCTCACCACTCTGTCACACGCCAGCTACAGCGCTTCGTGGGGCAGCCTGCACAAGAACGCCAATGTGGAGGGCGGCACGCTGAAGATTAACGGCACCAGCTACAGCAAGGGCCTCGGCATGAACGCCGCCTGCACCCTCGTTTACAACTTGCCCGCCGGCCATAAATACGTACGCCTCAAGGGTCTCGTCGGCTACGACAGCAGCTGTGACACCGACGCTCCGAGCGGAGGCACCAACTGCACAATGAAGTTCCTCATCTACGCCACCTCCTCCAAAAACGTCGTTTCCACCGATCTCACGGCGCTTGGCTACACCGCCGACGAAGAGGTCAGCGTGAAGGACTGTTGGAGCGGCGAGACGCTGGAGTCCGTCAAGGGCACGCTGTCTGCCGAAGTGGGCAACCACGGCGCCCGCCTGCTGAAGATTTCCGCGCCCAAGGGCTATGTGGGCATACGTGATGTTAACACCGTAACAAGCGATTCCATCGATGAAGCCGATGCAGCATCCGGTCAGGGGCTCTACGACATGATGGGCCGCAAGCTCGGCCAAGAGCCCAAACACGGACTGTATATCAAAAATGGACGGAAAATCTTCAAATGACCGCATCATCTTAGGCATAGACCCCGGCACCAACGTGATGGGCTATGCCGTGCTTCGCTGCCCCCTTCTTTTGACCAGGAAGGGGGCAGTGGTGCCTCTCACCATCGGAGCGCTCAAGATGAAAAAGACCGACTCTCACTATCTGCGTCTCAAGCAGATACACGACAAGGTGCTTGAGCTCATCACTGAGTATTTGCCCGACGAATTGGCGATTGAATCGCCCTTTTTCGGCATCAACGTCACCTCCGTGGTGAAGCTCTGCCGCGCCCAAGGCGCTGCCATGACGGCAGCACTCGACCGCGACATCCCCATCAGCGAATATCCGCCGGCCCGCGTCAAGAGTGCCATCACCGGCAACGGACGCGCAGCGAAAGAACAGGTGTCTGCCATGGTACGCCGCATTCTCCACTTTGAGGACAGTCAGAACGTCCCCCTCGACGCCACCGACGCCCTGGCCATTGCCCTGTGCCACTACTACGAGACCTCCAAGGGCCTGCCCAGCGGTGCTTTCGGCCACGGCAGCAGCCGCTCCGGCGGAGGCCGCAAGTCCGCAAGCAGCAGTTGGGAGAAATTCGCTGAAAACAACAAAAACCGCATCCACAAACAATAAAAACACTCCCGCCCGCGTTATGTGCGTGATAAACGCACAAGAAAAACTGAAAAACGCTATATGAAGATCAAGACACTTCTTTTGATTTCGTTCCTCACCGTAACGCCTTTTCTCTCCCGTGAAGGCAGCCTGATGGCCCAAAGCATGACGGACGATCAGGTTCTGACCTACGTCACCGAGGAAACAGAGAAAGGCACCTCACAGAGCGCCATTGTCACTTACCTTGTCCGCAAGGGCGTCACCACAGCCCAGTTGCAGCGTGTGCGCCGCAAGGCCGAACGTCTGAAGGCTGAGGAGCAGGCCGCGCAGAAAGGCCAGATGCTCACCGCCACCGCCAACAATACGGAATTGCGCCAGAAGGAACTCGGCATCACGAGCGACGTTGTGAGTGCCGACTCCACCTCCAACGCCAAGGACCTCACCAAAGAGATTGACGAAAGCAATTCCCGCAAGGTCTTCGGCCGTAACATATTCTCTACGCAGAATCTCACCTTTGCCCCGTCGCAGAATATTGCCACCCCCGCCAACTATGTGTTGGGCGCCGGCGATGAGGTCGTCATCAACATCTGGGGCGCCAGCCAGCAGACGGTGCAGCAGACCGTCTCTGCCGACGGCTACATCGTCATCCCCAATGTGGGCCTCGTGCGTATGGCCGGCCTCACGGTGTCGAAGGCCAAAGCCATGCTGAAGGAAAGGCTCGGCAAGAGCTACGGCGACAGCCACTTCGAGCTCTCCGTGGGCGGCATCCGCTCCCTGCAGATACAGGTGATGGGCGAAGTGGTGCGTCCCGGCACCTACACGCTCTCCAGCCTCTCTTCTGCCTTCAATGCACTGTATGCTGCCGGCGGTATCAACGAGCTCGGCACGTTGCGCGACATCCGCGTGTTCCGTCAGGGCCAGAAGATTGCCACCATTGACGTCTATGAATACCTGATCAAGGGCCACACCTCCGGCAACGTACATCTGGCCGACGGCGACGTCATCCTGGTGGGTCCCTACGATTGTCTGGTGGAAATCACCGGCAACGTGAAGCGCCCCATGTTCTATGAGATGAAGCGCACGGAGACGGTGAAGGACCTGCTTGACTATGCCGGCGGCTTCGACGGCAAGGCTTATACCAAGGGCGTCCGTCTGAAGCGTTCCATGGGCGCGGAATACACCATACACTCCATTGAGGAATTCCAGATGGGCTCGTTCAAGTTGGCCGACGGCGACCTTGTGGAAGCCGACGAGAATATGGCCCGCTTCAACAACCTGGTGGAGGTGCGCGGCGCAGTGAAGCATCCCGGCCAGTTCCAGCTGGGCGGCAACATCCAGAGCGTGAAGGAGCTCGTCCTGGCCGCAGACGGCCTCCTGGAGAGCGCCTACACCGAACGCGCCATCATGCATCGTGAACGCGAGGACAAGACCCGCGAGATGACCAGCGTGGACGTGCTCGGCATCCTCAACGGCGAGGCCACGGACGTCCCCCTGCGCAACGGCGATGTGCTCTTCATCCCCAACAAGCTGGAGATGCAGGGCGAACGCACCATACAGGTGAGCGGCGAGGTCAACTACCCCGGCGTCTATCCCTTTGCTGAGAAGACCACCCTCAAGGACGTCATCCTGCAGTCCGGCGGCATGACACATGCCGGCTCCCTGGCCCGCATTGACGTGTATCGCCGCCTGCGCGATGCCAATGCGTTGGAGGACGGAGCGGCTGCAGCGAAATCTTTTACCTTTTCCCTTGATGAAAACTACGATTTGACTAAGGACACCGTCTTCGAGCTGAAGCCCTTCGACGTGGTCTATATCCGCAAGTCGCCGGGCTATGAGGAGCAGAAAAACGTGGCTGTCAACGGCCAGGTCAACTTCCCCGGCACCTATGCCATGACTACGAAGAACTACCGCCTCTCCGACCTCATCCGCGACTGCGGCGGTGTGTCGGAGCAAGGCTACGTGCGCGGCGCCAGCCTCGTCCGCACCATGAACGAGGCGGAGCGACAGCAGCGTGACGCCCTGAACCTCCGCTCCCAGATTGAGATTTACGAAGACGGTCTGCGCGACGGCAAGGACATGAACATGCAGGTAGCCGACTCTCTGTTGGCCATGAAGTCCGTCAGCGACAACACCTATCCCGTAGCCATCGAGTTGGAGAAGGCCTTGGCCAATCCCGGCTGCGTTTACGACCTCATCCTGCGCGAGGGCGATGTCATCACGGTGCCGCGCCCCGAATTCACCGTGAAGGTGAGCGGCGAGGTGATGCATCCCGTCTCCATGGCCTACGAGGAGGGCAAGAACCTCAACTACTACATCCGTCACGCCGGCGGTTACGCCCGTAAGGCATACCGAAGCAAGGTCTATGGCATTCACATGAACGGCAGCGTGGTGAAGCTCTCGGCCAACTCCGTGCGCGACATTGAGCCCGGCACGGAGATTGTCGTGCCCTCCAAGGCCGGCAGAAAGGGCATGACCACACCTGAAATCATGAGCATGTCATCCACCGCCGCCTCAATGGCCAGCGTCATCGTGGCGCTTATGAACATTATCACGAAGTAAGCACACCATGGAAACACAAAACAATAATCAGCAGATTATCGATCTATAAGGTTTGGGCTTGGACGTTTGTTCTCTCCTGCATCTGGATTCTGCCCCAACCGCGCTTCTACACCTGCGATGTGAAACTCGCTCCTGAGATGAACGGAGAGGAAGACGGAGGCGGCCTTGCAGGTTTGGCCTCATCTTTCGGTATCAATATTGGAGGAAGTGTAGGACAAGACGCCATATATCCGTCATTGTATCCTGAACTCTTTGAGAGTCCGGAATTTATTGTGGGATTATATAATATCCAAATTACCACAATTGACGGTGAGATTTCCACCGACTACTACACCTACATAAAGAAACACCAAAAGAAGAATCCACTCACATGGCCGCTGGTGTGGACCCGCATCAAGATTACCAGTCTTTTTGAGTCGAAAGACACCACACCGTCCGGCAACGGCCAGGGCAGCATCAACCCCTTTAGAATGAGCCGCAGAGATTATATGCTGATGCAAAAGATTATGCAAAATATTAATTGCACAGTAGATACCAAAAACGATGTCGTCTCCATTCGTATCACAGATCAAGACCCGCTTGTTTGCGCCACGATGGCCGACAGCGTAAAGACTCATCTGCAGAACTTCATCATCCGCTACCGCACCAGCAAGGCAGCAGAAGATGTTATACACTACCGGCAGTTGCGCGACAACGCCGAAGCGGAATACGACATTGCCATGCAGGCCTACAGCCGCTTCTGCGACACTCACAACGACATCATCCTGCAGAGCTTCCAGAGCGAGCGCGACAAGCTGGAGGGCGACTTGGCCCTCAAGCAGAACTCTCTGGCGGCGATGGAGACCCAACTGCAAAACTCCAAGGTGAAGCTGCAGGAGAAGACCCCGGCTTTCACCACGCTGAAGAGCGCCACCGTGCCGGTCAAGCCTGCTGGTCCGAAGAGGATGCTGTTCGTGATTTTCATGCTCTTTGTGACTTCATTAGGAACTGCATTTTATTTGCTGCGTAAAAACCTGAGCACTATTCTTTTTTCTCAAAACACGACTAATTAGTTCACGTGAAACTAAAACTCGCAGATAATCTTTGCGTGTCCGTTGAAAAGGAATGGATGCTAAAAATAACCCTTGCCATTGCATGGGCGCCGACATTACTTATTTATCTGAGAGGAGTCCTGCTTCGCTTCCCATTTATAACAGAAGACAATATTGACGCATTCGTTATCGTATGTGCACTTATTCCTATTGTTTTATCCATACCTGTACTCATTCGGCGTTTATGTCTTATCGACTACACCTTCTACATATTATGCGTCGCTTATTTTATTTCGGGCTATCTTCTTTACCCGGAAAACGAAACCTATCTTGATAAGAATGCTCTCACTTGCATCTTTTGCGTCTTCCCCTATTATTTTATTGGTCGGATTGTCAACATAGACAAATCGTTCAACTTGATGTTAATGTTTTCTACATTATGCATTTTGATGGATCTTTTGTATTATCTGATTTTAGCGCCAAAACTTAGAGCGGGAGGAGCTATGAATTATGACAACATGTGGGGGGCCTACATGGCTCTGCCGCACACCACACTGATGCTTTGGGCCATGCTGGAGAAGTTCAGATTATGGAAAGTACTGATGTTCTTTGTCGGCATTCTGTTTATTCTTTCATGCGGCACAAGAGGTCCTTTTGTGTGTATGGGATTTTTTGGAATTATTTATTTTCTTTTCTATATGAGATTCAGGGGTGCGATTTATGTGAAAATCGGAATTATCTCCATGGGCGCCCTTGTTCTACTTACACTGAATACCACATTATTCTACATTACGAAATTATTTGCCAGGTTAGGTTTAAGCACGCGCATTTTGGAGAAGATTGTAACAGGGGAATTGGGAGACGATTCCCACCGAGGTGTGCTTCGCGACAAGCTTTACAGCGTTTTAGATGGCGGGGATTATTTTTGGGGGCTGGGGCCATTTGGAACCATGAACTACGGCATTATCTACCCGCACATTTTACACTTGGATCTTTTCTGCACATTTGGCTATTTCGCAGGTACCATCATATTGATTCTGCTGGTTCTCCTTATCGCCTCTGCTTTATGGATTTCAAAAGGTAAATCACAAATTTTTGTTGTATTCCTTTTTTCCATCAGCATTATCAAGCTTATGTTTAGCAATAGTTTCATTATCGAACCGTATTTCTATTTCCTGCTGGGTGCCTGTGTTCAAGTATTAATCAATTTTTGGCAAGAAAAAAACAAACAGGCTTTTCCCATCAACCAATCGGAATATTAATATCGTGTAGTGACTAGTCGTCCTGACATTATGGAATCAATCGGAAACAATAGCAAACGGATCGCTAAGAATACAGTTTTTTTGTATTCCAGAATGATTATAACCACTGTCATTGCTCTGTTTACTGTCCGCATAATTCTTAAAGTCTTAGGTGACGAGGACTATGGAATATACAATGCTGTCGGAGGTATAATTCTTTCGATGACCTTTATTTCCAAGGTTCTTGCATTGGCCTCACAACGTTTTTTTGCCATATCGATTGGCAAGAATGATTTTGATGGTTTGAAAAAAAATCTAGGTTCCCTGTTGTTGGTATACGGATTGTTATCCCTCCTGGTACTTATTACCACGGAAACTGTAGGGCTTTGGTTCTTGAACACACACATGACGATACCCGTCGAGAGACTCTCCCAAGCGAACATATCCTTTCAACTGTCACTGGCTGCATTTATAATAACAATAATAGCCAGCCCCTACCAGTCTCTCATTATTTCCTTTGAAAGAATGCAAGTCTTTGCATACGCCAGTATTATAGACGCCATTCTTAAACTTGTACTTGTCTTCTTACTCCTAATCAATTTCGCGATAGACCACCTCGTCTTTTATTCCATTTTGATGCTTGCCAGCACCTTGTTTTCAAATGCCATATATCCGTTTTATTGCCACCTTAAGTTCCCGGATATAACCAAAGGCCTTTACATAAATAAATCTCAAGTACTGTCCATCGTGAGCTACTCTTCATGGACTATGGTAGGGACTCTCTCCGGCGTTTTGTCAAATCAGGGTATAGGCATATTGCTCAACTTATTTTGGGGGCCCATTGCCAACGCTGCATTTGCCATTGCCACACAAATAAATAATCAGATTAACATGTTGGCGAATAACTTTTTTGTGGCTGTAAGACCTGCCATGATAAAAAATTATGCACAGAATAATCAGGAATACACATTTACACTTTTCTCAATAAGTTCCAAAATAATATTTTTCCTCTTATATTTGGTGGTTCTTCCTTTATACATTGAAACAAAAGAACTGCTATACCTGTGGTTGGCGGATGTTAACGATTACCTAGTCCCGTTTGTCCGACAAATACTCATCCTGGGAATGATTGTTTCCTTAAGCTATCCGATAACAACAATTATTCAGGCTGCCGGGTATGTAAAAAAATACCATATCGTCGTTGACGGCTTCACTCTCATCAGCTTGCCTCTGGCGTTTCTTGTTGCAAAATGCGGATGTGCATCCGAAATGACACTATATGTGTTTAACATCGTTTTTCTAGCTGCGCATTTTATCCGATTGGCAATACTGAAAGACGTCGTACCTCACTTTTCAATTGGCGCCTATCTCAAACAAATTATGCTGCCAATATTGTTGGTCATTGCATCAACGTTCTTCATTTCCAAATACATCTCAACACTGTTGACAAACAGCATCTCTGCTTGCCTGATTAGCATCATTTGCTGTGATGTTCTCATAGTCATATTCTCATATGCCATTCTGCTGTCTGCTAGCGAAAAACATATTATCATTGATTTAATAAAAAATAGGATTAGAAAGAGAGTCGCATGAAGAATATGCACATACAACATCTCCTAAATAAATTGGAAACCGTATTACGCGGTCTTAGAACAATTTGGATATCACGTAATTTCTATAGATGTCCTAAATCCGTAATTTTCGGCAAGATAGGATTGTTACGTGCAACAGAGCATATCAGCATAGGCGAAGGCACAAAGTTTCATGACAATCTGTTTCTTACCGTTTGGGGAGAGAGCCAAAGAGACATAATCATTTCCATTGGTAAAAACTGTAATTTCGGTGCATCCAATCACATTACTGCCATAAACAGTATCACTATTGGAGACAATTGTCTGACAGGGAAATGGGTCACCATTTCAGACAACAATCACGGGACGACAAGCAGAAAAGATTTAGAACTCCCGCCAATCCTGCGAAAAGTCTACAGCAAAGGGCCAGTTGTCATCGGCGACAATGTTTGGATTGGTGATAAGGCCACTATTTTAAGCGGAGTCACAATAGGAAACGGAGCAGTCATCGGAGCAAACAGCGTGGTGACTAAAGATGTGCCGGCCTACAGTGTGGCCTGTGGCAATCCTGCAGAGATAATAAAACAGACTTGATGCAAATCATTTACAGGATTGTATGGAAAGAACCTCTAACTTTGAACTTCTCCGGTTGATTCTCATGCTAATGATTGTCATCCACCACTGCATCGTAGTGGGGCTTGGCATTGAAGGACTATGTTCCTCATATGACCTTCAATTGGCCGCTGTTGGGAGGGATGTTCCTACATTGCTTTTCACGAACTGTTTTTGTATTGTTGCTGTTAATGTTTTTGTGCTAATATCCGGATATTTTGGCATAAGAATAAAACTACGGAAGGTCTTGCTCTTGCTTTTTGCGATTTATTTCTACACGATATTTTTCACAACGCTGCCACTAATAACATACGGCAACGTCAGATTAGGACTGTATAAGTTGGCCGTTTTCTCGCAACAACCGCATTATTGGTTCCTCAGAGAATACTTTATCCTGCTTCTGTTCTGCCCGTTCATAAACGAAGGCTTAGAAAGATTTTCAAAGAAGAACCACTTGATTTTCGTTCTCGGCTTGACATTTGTTTCCTGTTATTTGGGATATGTTTTTGGCCGTTCGGTTAACCATAACGGTTATAATTTTGTTAATTTCATATTACTTTATGTACTGGGAAGTTATATCAAAAGGTATCCTGTAAAGGGAAACGGAAAAATTTGGGGATTGACATATGTCGTCACCACTCTCGTTATTGCACTTTTGAGTATATATTTTTATCAAGAGGGAAAATATGGCCTGGTTTGGAAACTAACTTACTACAACAACCCCCTTGTAATAGTTGCCTCACTCGCCTTGTTCCTGGCATTCCGCTCTGTAAATATTCGGAGCAAACGCATCAACAAGATTGCTCAAAGTTCAATCTCAATCTACCTATTCGGCTGTTCTGTTACAATACTGAGATGCACATGTGATTTAACCAAGTTTTCCTATGCCCAGCTTCACGATAATATGGGAATATTCATATTGTCACTCGTTGGCATATCACTCGCCACTGCAATCCTTGCCATTGCTATAGACCAAATCAGGCTGTACGCTTGGCATAAAATAGAGAACCTAACAACTTCTGCAACATGATTTCTGCTTATTCTGCATAATAATACACCAACATGATACCAAAGGTCATCGCATTTTATTTGCCACAATTCCACCCCATGCCGGAAAATGACAACTGGTGGGGCAAAGGTTTTACAGAATGGACTAACGTCGCTAAAGCAAAACCGCTTTTCAGGGGGCATAAACAACCGCATATTCCTGCAGATTTGGGGTTTTACGATTTACGTCTTCCTGCTTCCAGAATAGCCCAGGCTGAAATGGCACGGGAATTTGGAATCTCCGCATTTTGTTATTGGCACTACTGGTTCAACGGGAAGAAATTGTTAAACTTTCCGTTTGAGGAGGTTGTGCGGACAAAGCAACCGGACTTTCCCTTCTGTTTGGCTTGGGCAAACCATAGTTGGTACAACAAACAATGGACGTCATCCGGTTCCGGTCATTTTTCGTTAGCAAGAACTACACTACTGATTGAGCAAACATACGGGGGAGTGCAGGATTATACCAACCATTTCATGGACTTATTGTCTGCATTTAAAGACAACAGGTATTTTAAAGTCCATAATAGACTGCTATTCGTTATATTTGATCCGGATTCGTTCCCCGACTTCTCTTTGTTTAAAGAGACGTGGAACTCTTTAGCCAAACAAAACGGACTCTCCGACTTCTATTTTGTGGCACACGTGTTTAAGGACACCGAAGATGTCAGCCAATATAGGGAAATGGGGTATGACGCCGTTAATCTTTCACTTCATGCCAAGCCGTTTGGTAATAACTTATTTAAGACAAACGGGTTAATAGCACGTATCAAGTCTCACTTCACGACAGGCCCCCTAGTTGTTGACTACAAAAAAGCTGTCTCTGTCATGGATACGCCGTTGTTTGAACGAGAAGACATTTTTCCCACAATAATTCCAAATTGGGACCACACCCCACGAAGCGGACGTTTCGGCAGACTCTTCAAAAATTGCACTCCGGAGTATTTTGCCAAGCATGTGAGAACAATACTGTCCAGAATAAAGAACAAATCCGCCGAAAACCAAATCGTATTTCTGAAATCATGGAACGAGTGGGGAGAAGGTAATTACTTGGAACCTGACCTTGAATACGGCAAAGCCTTCGGGCTTGCACTGAACAGTGAGTTGCACAATGCATAATATCACACGAATCTCTATTAGTTATAGAAAACCCCGTATCAACCCATGAATCCTACTCTTTCCATCGTCATGCCCGTCTTCAACCACACAGAGGATTTGAAGATTATGCTCGACTCCGTTTTGGATAACTCCTACCAGGATTGGGAGTTGCTGGCTGTGGATGACGGCTCCGATGATGAGACGAAAGACGTCTTGAAAACATCTGCCGCCCGAGACGGGAGAATTCACTTCATTGAACGGAATCGGGAACCTAAAGGAGCACAGACTTGCCGCAACATCGGTCTTGAACAGGCCCGCGGAGAATATCTCGTGTTTTTCGATTCCGACGACTACATCGCCCCGCATTGTCTGGAGCAGCGTGTGAAAGCGCTGAGCGAACATCCGGAGTTGGATTTCATGGTGTTTCGCAGCGGCACCTACTGCGACGATGCATTTCATGGCGAGCCCAACAAACTCAACTACGGATATCCTGTCTTTAAGGACGACATCGATGCTTTTTGTGCCCGTACTCTGCCCTTCATCGTGTGGAACAACATCTACCGACGCTCATCGCTCATAAAGCACAACCTGCGTTGGGACACTAATTTGTTGTCACTTCAAGACGCACAGTTCAATCTGGAATGTCTTTTGAAGGAGCTGCGTTACGACTACTCCGCCCTTCCGCCCGACTACGGCTACCGCACCGCCAGCACGGGCTCCGTTTCCAAACAGATACTCTCCCAAGCCCACTATGAAAGCAATCTCTATGCCACAAAACGCTTCTACACACTCGTTCAGGCTCACCACGGACATCGCTATGACCACGCACTTTATCTCGGCGCAATGTTTCTTTATGTCAAAGTCTCCCGCACCGGATTCCATAAAGATTTCTGCCAACGTCTCGCTTCTACGGTACGTCAGTTCTCCCCATTATGGGGCACATTGCTTGTCTGGCAGGTATGTCTCACCAATCTGCTAAGCAAAATCATGCCGCTCACTCCGGCCCGCCGTCTGCCCATTCTCAATTATCTGCTGTGGTACCGCCGTATGGAGTGTTATATGGTTACCCAACAAAAGAAACTTTTATGAAGCGTGTTTCCATTATCATAGTCACCTACAACTCCGAAAAGGACATCTACGACTGCGTGGACTCTATCCGGAGTCATGCAGACATCCCGAAGGAGGACATTGAACTCATCATCGTCGATAACTGCAGCCGTGAGCCCGAACCCATGTTCGCGCGCCTCAGACAGCAGTGGGGCGAAGACATCGTCCTCATTGAGAACACACAAAACGGCGGCTACGGACAGGGCAACAACGTCGGCATCCGTCGCGCCACCGCCCCCGTCATCCTCATCATGAACCCCGATGTGCGGCTCATGGACCCCTTCTTTGCACGACCTTTGAAGGCCTTTGAGGAAGATTCCGGCCTGATTATGTACGGCATGAAGCAGATGTACACGGAGACGTTGCCCAGCAGAAACTCCTTTTGGTTCACCACCATGATGAACGGCTACCTGCGCACCCTGCTCACAGGACTCTGCACCCGCATGGATTGGTATCTGCCGCGGTGGATGTACATCTCCGGCTCCTGCTTCTTCGTGCGCAAGTCTATGTTTGAAGCTGTCGGACTCTTCGATGAGGAGGTTTTCATGTACGGCGAGGAGGATGACATACACTACCGCCTCATGCAGCGCTTCGGTCTCGGATTCCGCTATGACAAATCCATACGCTACATCCACCTGATGCTCGGACGTCAGCCTGACATCCGCTATGAGGAAAAACTTCTCGACGTGGATTTATACCACCACAAGAAGAAAGGACGCCCCGCCATAAAGACCTTGACCACCTATCTGCAAATCAACACAACCCTGCTGGCCAGAGGCTATCTCATGAAACTCTTCGGCAAATGCGACCACGACAACTTCGCCATGCTGAAGGCTTTCCGTCAAGTCATCAAATCCAAACTCAAAAAAAGCTAGACCATGAACATTGACGTGCTCATTTCCTGCATGCATCAGACAGACCTGTCCATCGCGGAGCGCAGCGGCTTGAAAGGCGGTGCGGTCATCATCAACCAATGCGACCGAGACGGCATGAAAGAGAAACTCATCAACGGCTGTTCTGTCCACATGTATTCCACCACTAGTCGCGGTCTCTCACGCAGCCGCAACATGGCTATAGAGCACTCCCATGCCGACATCTGCCTTATCTCTGACGACGACGAGATATACGCAGAAGGATATGAAGAAAAGCTGGTCAAAGCCTTTACCGAATACCCCGAAGCAGATGTCATACTGTTTCAAGTCAAAAACGACATCGGAAAGACGTTCTCTCCCACCCCGTTTAAGGTAGGCTACCTGCGTGCATTGACATTTGCGAGCTGGCAAATCGCTTTCCGCCGCGAAAGCATCGTGAAGGCCGGCATCCGATTTGATGTGGAAATGGGTTCCGGCACCGGCCACGGCAGCAACGAAGAGACGAAGTTCCTCTACGATTGTCTGCGGAAAGGACTCAAGCTGCAATATGTCCCTGTAGAGATTGCCCAACTCGTCCCCGGAAGCGAATCCCAATGGTTTAAGGGATTTGATTCAAAATATTTTCTGAACAGAGGCTGGTCCACGGCGCGCTACATGGGAAAATTCTTCGGCGCTCTTTATGTCACTTATTTCGCAATTAGGAAATTCCCGCTGTATCGTAAAGACTGCTCCATGTTCAGAGCCTGGACAAACATGCTTAAAGGCATCTTCTGCAATCCTTATCAATAGATATATGACGACCATACGACGAATTTTGTCTATCTTGACTTGCATCTCTATTGTCATTGTGACGTATGCTCGCAACGACAAGCAATACCGTTTGCTGTGGGAGGACAGTTTCAGTGGGAGTCAACTCAACAGCGAGAACTGGGACAAGCTCTATCGCACCGGATGGGGCACATGGGGCGCGTATATCTCCAAAAGCGATTCGGTTTATGAACAGAAAAAGGGTGTGCTCCGACTCTACGGGAAAGAGAACAGAGGCATCGAGCCTTCCGACACGGCCCGCTTCCTTTGCGGCGGCATCACCACACGTCACAAAAGGTCAATCACCTACGGGAAGATTGAGGTGAGATTGAGACTGAAGGGCGCACAAGGCACATGGCCTGCTGTATGGCTGATGCCTGTGGATTATAAACACTGGCAATACCCCCACAGGGCAGAGATTGACATCTTGGAATATATCCATCGTAACGACTTCGTCTATCAGACCGTACATACACACTACACCGACAGCCTCCGCCAAACCGACAATCCGCCGCGACAGGCCAAACCGCGTATAAAATACGAAAAATACAATGTCTATGCTTTGGAAATCCTTCCCACAGAATTGATTTTCAGCATCAACGGCAAAGAGACATTCCGATACCCGAAGTTGAAAGATGCTCCGGAGGGACAATATCCTTTCGGAGTTGAGTCCTACCTGATGATTGATATGCAGATTGGCGGCAATTGGGTGGGAAACACAATAGACACTGCTCAGTTCCCTGTCTATATTGATATTGACTGGGTAAAATTCTATGAACTGAAAAAATGATGGTTACATCCAGAATATACAACGTTCTCACCTCCAACAAGCTCTTCTTTTCAGGAGTGGCCATCGTCGGCATACTCCTTTCCCACTTTATCGGAGTAGATAAAGGACACCCCTTCTGGGCGATATTCTATCCCGGGTTTGTCGGGGTGGACATCTTCCTCTTCTACAGCGGTTACGGCCTGTGCCGGTCGCTGGAGAACAACACACTGAAAACGTTCTACACGCGCCGTCTCAAGCGCATCTATCCCATGCTGGTGCTCTTCACCGTGCTTTCGTATCTGGTGCTCTTCACCTTGCGACACGAAAGATTCACCTTCTCGGATGTGCTCTGCAATCTGACCACGCTGAATTTCTGGAATATCGGCGGTTTTCGCTTTGAGTGGTATCTCAGCTTCATCCTCTATCTCTATCTGCTCTTTCCCCTGCTCTACCGCTTTGTCCGAAGATGTGGCATCGCCTCCGTCATCATCTCGTTTTTCCTGCTTTTCGCCTTCCTGTTTTTCCATCGGGAGGGATGGTTTTACCAGTGTGCATTTTCCCGAATTCCGATCTTTCTGCTCGGCATCCTGTGCTATCAGCGCAACACGCCCGAGACCTATGAAAAGGGCTTGTATGTCTTTCTGCCGGCGTTTCTGCTGATAGGGGCATTTTTCTGCATGGGTTTTGTGCAGAAGTTTGAATTGGTCTATATGTCCGCTCCATTCCTGCTTTGGGCTCTGGAATGGATTTGCCGTCGCTCCATAGAACAACGCAATATTGCTTTTCGCACCTTCTGCTTTCTGGGGCAATACTCCCTTGAAATATATGTTGCCAATATGCTCATCTTGCAAATCATTCCTTTCATACACATACCCTGCCCTGTAGCAGTGACTTACTTTACATCTCATATCCTCATAGCCTCCGCATTGGCAGGCGCCAACCGTCTATTCAAAAAACTATGAACATCTGCATACTCACACCGCGCTTTCCCTATCCGCAATTTGGCGGAGACGCACTGCGCATCAACGAAATAGCCCGTCACCTCAAGCGTCGGGGCCACACGCTCACACTGGTGTCGCTCTCCGACGACGCCAACCCTCCCGTCAATCAGGCCAAGGCTCTGTACGACAAGGTCTATTTCGTCAAGCGCAACAAACTGATGTCGCTCCTCGTCGGCGCCGTCAATTTTCTTTTGGGCAAACCCATCCAATGCGGCTACTACTCGTCCGGCGCCTATCGCAAACTCTTCAGGAAAGTGGTGCAGACGGAGAAGCCAGACCTCTACGTCTCCCACCTGCTACGCATGGTGCCCTATCTCAGCGAGTTGCATCTGGAAGATAGGTCCGTTATCGAAATGACCGACGCTCTCTCAAAGACCTATCTGCTCTCCTCTAATGCCAAAGGCGTCGGCCTGCTGAAATACGTATATCTCCTAGAGCAACGGCTCATCGCCAAATACGAACTCGAAGTCACACGCCGTTTCCCCAAAGTGGTGCTCGTGTCGCAGAGCGACATCGACTATCTTCGGGAAAAGCTGCCACAGGAAAGCGCCTCCCTCACGCTGAACAGCAACGGCGTAGGATATATCGAAAACATCTCCACAGCCTACGATGCCGACAAAATCTGCTTCATGGGCAACATGCGCTCCATGCAGAATCAGGACGCCGCCATATATTTGGCCAACGAGATATTCCCGCTGATTAAACAGAAGCGTCCCACGGCAAAATTCTATATTGTCGGTTCACTGCCGCCTGCCAACATACAGGCCCTGGCCTCTGACGACATCATCATCACCGGGTTTGTGGACGACCTTGAAGGGTTTCTTCAGGATGCCTGCCTTCTGGTCGCACCCATAAGAGTTGCCGCAGGAATACAAAACAAAGTGCTCGTCGGTATGGGCTGCGGAGTGCCTGTGGTCTTAACCTCTCTCATATCGCATGCCATTCCGGAACTCGCCGACGGGACGAACTGCTTCATCCGTGACGGCGAACAGGCATTTGCCGATGCCTGCGTGAAACTCATGCGCGAGCCCGCACTGAGGAACGACATGGGCCACAAGGGCTACGACATGGTGGTGCGCCATTATTCTTGGGAAGAGAAACTAAAAGGCTACGAAACGCTCTAAAAATTTACAGCAACCGATGCAGCCGAGAAAAAAACACCGTACAGAAAAGACTTTCCAATATTTTTTTTCTAAACAATTGGAACCTTTACCACTTTTTTGAATGCTGGTGAAAATATCTGGCCAAAAACTTGCAAACTGGTGGGTTGATGTTGTATCTTTGCAATTGGAGGGAATGAGGCTCCTTTTCCCCATGTTTTGACGGGAAAAGGACTTGGAAGGAGAAAGGTGAGGAGGTTTTGCAGCGCCCGCTGCAAAATATTCGCACGCCCGCTGCAAGATATTAGCACGTTCGCTGCAAGATGTTGGCACGTCCGGTGCAAACCCTGTTGGCTCGGCTCACTGTTCCTGTTGGCTCACTTGGTTGTACCTGATGGCTCGGCTCGTTGTACCGACGCCGTATTGAGTCCCCTTTTTCGATCACTGATTGTTATGCCGGGAAGCATCGCGCTTCCCAGCTTTTTGATGTCGCTTGACGAGTTCTTTCGCAGAGCCTTCTCCCGCCTTTGGCACACTCTTCGCACGTATATGGCACACTCAAAGGGTGTACTTGGGTGTGCGAAGGGTGTACGAAGGGTATACGAAGTGCGTG
This sequence comes from uncultured Bacteroidales bacterium, assembly GCA_902791295.1. Lineage (GTDB taxonomy): Bacteria > Bacteroidota > Bacteroidia > Bacteroidales > Bacteroidaceae > Physcousia. The sequence continues at coordinate 24,002 of CADAVI010000036.1, forward strand.
TGAAGGGTGTACGAAGTGCGTGCGAAAGGTCGCTGCCGTATCTTTGTGTCTGACTGTTCGGCACTGACCTACTCCTCTTCGTCCTTCGCCCCCATGCGCAGCAGGACCGTCACCACAAAAGCGTAGATGGCAATGTCCACCGCCAGGATGACGGGCAGGAGGAAATGAGCCTGCCACAGCGCAAAGTTGATGCCGCAGACCGAGAGGAAAAGCATCATGATGGCAGCCAGAGACCAGTGCATCGAGAGGCCCACGTTCATGAAAAGATGGTGGATGTGGGTGCGGTCTGGCGCAAAAATGTTGTGCCCCGTGAGCCAGCGCTGCACGGCCACACGCGCCACGTCCAGCACGGGAATCAGCAGCAGCGTGACAGAGATGAGCATCTGCTCCTCGCCGCAGTTGACTGGGGCGATGGGGCGGTGCAGACTTTTGATGCTCACATAGGCGCACACATAGCCCAGGAAGAGGCTGCCGGCATCGCCCATGAAAATCTTGTAACCGCCGGTGCGACCGAAGAAGTTGAACAGGAAGAACACCGCCAGCGATCCCACAATGGCGGCACAGAGCGACGCAATCATCAGAGCGTCGTTCACGGCAAAGACGTAGGTGTAGGCCGACAGTATCAGGATGCAGAGGCCGGAGGCCAAACCGTCGATGCCGTCGATGAGGTTGATGGCGTTGACAATCGTCATGATGAGCAACACCGTGAGCGGATAACCCACCCATAGAGGAATCTCGTGCAGGCCGAAAATGCCGTTGAGATCGCTAATCATCAGGCCGCACAGAGGCAGGAAGAGCGCCGTGACGGCCTGAATGATGAACTTGTGGACGGCCTTCATGCCGAAGCGGTCGTCGAAGATGCCAATCATATAGATAAGGAAAGCCCCCGAGGCCATCAGCAGCGTGGAGATGCTGACCGTGATGCCCTCTTGGGCCGTGTCGCCATAGGTGTAGAGCGCGGCGCTCAGGCCGATGATTGCCGCCGGCATGAACGCCATGCCGCCTAGGCGGGGCACGGGCGTCTTGTGCACCTTGCGCCCGTCGGGCAGATCGTAGAACTTAAAATACTGACAACCCTTAACAATCAAAGGCAGAGCCACCAGCGTCACCGCTGCCGCCACGCCGAATGCCGTCACGAAGGCGATTAAAGCCTCGTTCCAATCAAAAGGCACCGAGGAGGGACTGCCGTAAAACAGAAGAAGGCGTTCGATGGCTATCACGTTGCGGGTTCTATTTGCACAAATAGAACGAAAAGAAACGTTAACTTATTGCACAGAAATGCAAAAAAGTTTTAAGCAGGGGCACACAATAAAGGAGGGGGCTGCTACGTTCTCACTACAAACATACGTTGGCACGTGCGCACACCCGAAGAACTGCCCCTCCCCGACGGCTTCATCGCCGACGGCATGAACAGACTTGAATGCTTCATCAAGAGAGCATTCGATCTGTTGGTGGCTCTTGTCAGCATCGTCTTCTCCCTGCCCCTGTTCCTGCTGTGCTGGATACTGGTGAAATGGGACGACGGCGGCAAGGTGATTTTCTCACAGACCCGCACGGGGCTGAACGGACGCACCTTCCGCATCTACAAATTCCGCACCATGACGCCCAACGCCGAAGAAGACGGCAAGCCCGAGCTCTGCAAGGCCCAGGGCGACCCGCGCATCACCCCCATCGGCAGTTTCCTCCGCGCACACCATCTGGACGAACTGCCCCAGTTGTGGAACGTGCTCCGGGGCGACATGGCCTTCGTGGGGCCGCGACCGGAACGCCCCTATTTCATCAAGAAAATCATGGAGCACGACGCGCGCTACGAATACCTCTACCAAATCCGACCGGGCATCACCTCCTACGCCACCCTCTACAACGGCTATACCGACACGATGGACAAGATGCTCAAGCGGCTCCACTACGACCTCTACTATCTGGGCCACCGCTCCTTCACCTTCGACTGCAAAATCCTGTGGCGCACCTTCGTGCGCATCGTTCGGGGCGACCGCTTCTAAAGAAGGGCAAGCCTTTCCCTAAGGTCAGAAAAAAGAATCAGTAACGGCGGAACCTCAACACGCCGCTCTTGCCGGACAACACCAAATCATCGCCGTTGAGCACATCAATGCCGAAACGTCCGTCGGCAGGAATGCCGTACTCTGCAATCTCGGAGAAGGGAATCGGCGTGTCGGTGTTGTACATGTTTCTGTAAGCCCCCAGAAAAAAGATGCTGTCGGGCGTCTCAACATATTTGCAAAAAAGGGTGGGCTGCAACTCAAGCAGCGAAAGCTGGAAACAATAGTAGATGCCGTCCTCTTTGGTGCGCACAACGGCATCGGAGGCATCGCGCCATTCCAACAACTGCCACTGGCCGGCCAAATCGCTGGAGTCGCGTTTGTTCTCACAACCCGAAAGGACTGCCAAGAGCACGAGGGGCAGCAGGAAGAGCGAACGCCGTACGGAGGAAGATATCGTTTTCATCGCTTGCATAAGTTGTTTCAGTGTGTGGAGTTAATCCAGCCCGAGTAGCGCACGGTGAGCATGCCGCCGTCGCTGCGTCCCAGAAGGTCGCCGCCGTTGTGGCCGTATGAGCCCGTGAAGCTCAAACCGCGTGCAAAGCGGGGCTTCCAAGTGGCTTCCAAGAGGAAGAAGTCGCCATAGAGGGGATCGACGGTAGGCTTGGTGTAGGTGCCGAGGCTCTTCTCGTGGGTGTAGAGGAAGCGCCAGGAGAGCTGGGAGCAGGGCGAGCCTGCCAGACCGATGTGGTGGGCCTTGACGCGGTTGTGGTAGGTGCCGAGCGTGCCGTCGTCGTTATAGAGCGGAGACATAATCAGGGGCATGCCTATCACGTGGCCGCCGTGCTGCCAGGAGCCGTAAATCATGTGGTTGTAGTAGTTGTCGCGTGCACTGACCTGATCGGGCACAGCGGCCGTGTGGTCGTGATAGACGGCACCCGACTGGTCCGTGGTGCCGAGATGCTCATAGACCAGGGATGAGAGGAAACGGTTGCGGGGCAGGTTCAACTCGAAGCCCAAGAGCATGTCGTTCCAGGCATACTGCCAGAACATCTGGCTGTGGTCCTCAAACTGATGCTCCAGATAGCCCGCCACGCTCCACTTTTTGTCCTTCCACTCCAGACGGGCGTGCCAGGATCCGAGGTGGTTACCCTCCACGTTAGCGTAGTCCTCGCCGTCGGTGGCATCGCTGCCGCTCGGGATGAAGGCATGGAGATAGCCCTTGATGCCGTCGTTGAGATTCCTGTCAAAGAGACTTCCGTCCTCACGGCGGCGCAGATTATAAGCGTGCCCGCCGAATTGGGCCGACATCTCGATGCCTCCGGAAAGCACCAGCGGGAAACGCTTCTCGTTGCCGAACTTGAGGAAGAGCGCCTTGGAATGGTAGCGGCTGCCAGAGGTGAAGACATTTATGGTCTCTGCGTTGTTGTCGCGCTGCCAGCGGCCGTCGGTGTACCATCCGAAAGCGATATGCGCCTTGAACGAGAAGAAGCCCTTCGTGCCGGGAATGGACCAGAAGCGGGGCATCTCCAGACGCACCTGGGGCAAAGGACGGGCGTTGATGCCCGACGTCAGTCCGCCCATGGAGAGCACGGGGAATGAGGAGGCCAGAGGATCGGTGACGTCAGAGCTCGAAGCCACAGGGCCGCGAAACTCCAAGGGGCGCTCTTTCTGCCCCACCGACAGGCGCAGCATGTTCCACTCCAAATCAAAGAAGGCCTGCTGGATGCAGAAATAGCCGCTGTTTTTATAGATGGGCGACGCCAGATCGATGCCATAGCCCACACGCCAGAAATGAAGCGAGTCGGTCTCGGCATCGCGGTGCAGCTCCACGCGGAAGAGTCCGCTGTAGTTCTCGCGCGTGGAGAGACCGTAGCGGTTGGCTGTGAACCAGAAGGGGGCCTCGTCGCCGCCGCCGGCAGTGCCGGAAGCCGAAGCGCTGTATTGAATGTCCTCAAATATATAATGTTGCGCGCCCGCAAAGAAGGATAACATAAGGAAGAGGACCGAAAGGACGCTGCGAAATCTCATTGTCTTAAAATGCTCTTTACACTTGTTTATTTCATCATCACGATGCGGGCAATGACAGCCTCATCGCCGTCTTCGGTACTGCACACCACGTGGTAGATGCCGCTGGAGACCCGACCGCCGCCACGACGGTGTCCGTTCCATCGGCACATACCGCCCTCGCTGTGACCGTACCACACCAGCTGGCCGGAAGAGGACAGTATCTTCACCTCGGCGTTTTCGGTGAGTCCGGTGATGGTAATCAGACCGTGATAACCGGGAACTACAGGATTGGGATAAATCAGGATGTTGTCATAGTCGAGACTGGCTGCGGCCGGCACCTCCCCGGTGTTGAGCAGTGCCAGGCCCTCCATCGTGGCGACGGCCACTTCGCCGGTGACGGGATTCACCGCGATGTCGTTCACCGTGTTGGACGGCAAGGGCGAATTGGAGGTGTCGTAGTGGAACTGCTGCACCTGGCCGTCGCTGCTGATGCGGTAGATGCCGCTGCCGTCGGTGCCAATCCACTTGTTGCCCTTGGCGTCACGCGCCATCGCCGTGATGGGAATGCCGTCGAAAAGGTAGTCGGCCAGACCGCTGCCGTCGTCGCGATTGATGATAATCTGCTTGAGTTGTGGTGTCCCCGAAGCAAACACCGTGCAGGGGTCTTCCAGGATATAGAGGCCCATATTGGTGCCCATCCAGATGCTGCCGTCGGGTTCCTCGGAAAAGCAGAAATAACGTTCGGGGGTAATCTTGACACCGGCCTCGTTGAGCCAGTCGCTGCAAAGGCGCGATGCGGCAAATTTCAGGTTGTTGTCCACCGTGAACGCAAACAACCCGGTGTTGACCCAGCCGTTGGACGAAAGAAAACGGATGCGCTCGCCGTTGTAGGAAGACGAGGTAAAGAGGAAGCGGTCCAGCTTGTTGGCACCGCTGAGCGAGGGATGAGGCAACTCGGCCCATCCTCCGGAAGCCTTCTTCACGCGCAGGATAACGTCCACCTGCTGTTGCGCCAGCCAGAGATTGGCGTTCTCGTCAAACTCCAGCGCACTGCACGACACATAATTATAATAGGTTTGTACCTCCGGTAAAATGCTCACCAGAGGCGAGTTGTCCGCATCGTAACGTTTAACGAATTTGCCGCCGCGATACTCCTCTAAACCATTACGGTAGGCAGAGACGAAGAGATGTGAAGCATCGGCAGGATCCTGCACGATATCCGTGCCGTTCCAATGGTTGAAGTCGGCATGCTGATTCAGGCCGGCCTCCAGAGATGCTTTCTCGTCAATGGTGTACCAATGGCCGCCCTCACAATAAGACGCCGTGAAAGGATTCAGGTCTTCGACCCCGACCATATTGCGTCCGCCGGTCACGAGCAGACGGTCGCCTTCGTAGCGCAGCCTGTAGGAAAGGTCGCGCATGGGGCTCTCCACGGCGATGCCGTGCACCTCGGTGCTTTGCAGGACACCGTTTTTCAGCTTATATCCCGAAAAGCCGTCCATGCCCTCCGACAGCCAATAGGTGGTGCCGTCGAAAGATGCGCCGGTGAGATAGTCAGAGCAGGCGACATCCTCCGGGGAAGAGGCCGGATCGGAGGCCTGGAGCAGCAACAGATGGCCGTCGCTGCGCAGGAGCAACACCCTGCCGTGCTCCGCCGACATGTCTGTGAAATAAAGCAATCCGGCCCGCTGCACGCGCTGAATGCCCTCGGGCGTCAACGCTCCTCCGCTGAGTCGGAAAAACGCCATATCTTTAGTGTTGCTCACAAAGAAACGGCCCGCAGCGGCAGCAGCGCGGGTATAGGTGACACCGCGCACCAGCGTCGTAATCTGCTTGCCGTCGTTAAGATTGACGCCGAAGGGCGCAGTGCAGACACTGTCCTTGGCAGCAAAGACGTATTGACCGTCAGCCACCGCCGTGCTCTTCACGGCCATCTTCATGCGATAGACCTCCTCCATCACGCGGTTGCCCACATCAATGACCACCAGACCGAAATCTGCGGAGATATAGGCTTTGCTGCCATTTACGGTCAGATCGTTTATCACCTTGCCGGAGATGGACGCATCGCGAACCTGAGACAGATTGGTGACATTGTCTGCTTCGTCCAGGAGATCCACATTGCCGTTTTCATAAACAATGACCAACGTGCGCGCCGCCTGACACCAGCGGATGAAGGCAATCTTTTGATCGGACAGACCGCTACAGCGGTCGTAGGTGCGGATAAGGGCGTTCTGCTCCGTATCCCACGAGAGCAGAGCACCGGAAAAATCACGCGCCAAGACACTGAACCAAAGCGAACGAGCCTGATAGTTGCCGTCGTAAAGCACGAAGACTTTACTCCCGGAGGCTACCGCGCACTGGCGTGCCACATGATAAGCACGCGGGGTCTTCCATGACGGATCCTGAGCCTGTGCCGTCAGAGCCGTCACAACGGCCAGGAACACGACGAACCGGAAGAATGCCTGTCTGATCACTTTTCTGTCAACGATTTCCCTTCAGAGGAATTGCTGTAATTGCCATAGAGGCCGTAATGACCGTAGCGACTGTAGCCGTAGCCGTAACCGTACTTTTTCTTCTTGAGGTCCATGCCGTTAAGCACGAGATTAATCTTCGGCAACTTATTCTCTGCGGCTATCTCGTTGAGCAGGCGGAAGTTGGCCTTGGGCGAGTAGTCGGCACGAGCCACAAACAGGGTCGTATCAGCCAGACGACCCAACATCAGCGAGTCACTTACAAGACCCACGGGCGGTGTGTCGAGGATGATGTAGTCGTACTTCGTGCGGAAATGGTTGACGGCATCGTCCAACAACGAGCGCGACAACAACTCCGCGGGGTTGGGCGGCATCACACCGGCAGCGATGACATCCAGATTCTTGTTGCCCACACTGGGATAAATCTGATTCTCCAGCAGAGTGAAGTCCGGACCGTCGCCGGCGAGGTAGTTCACAATACCGCGCTTGTCGGCAGACAGGCCGAAGAGGCTGACCAGACGGGGCTTGCGGATATCCAAGCCGACAAGCAGCACCTTCTTACCCAAAAATGCAAGAGACATGGCCAAATTGGAGGCCACGAAAGTCTTACCCTCACCGGGAATACAGGAGGTGCACATGATGACCTTCTCCTTGCCCTCCAGAATGAAGTTCAAATTGGTGCGCAGGCCGCGGAAACTTTCCTCCATCATGCCGTTGCGGTTCTCCCTCACACAAATGCCGCGGTCGCCGGCCGTCAGACTGTGGTCCACGGGGATGTCGGCCAGAATGCGCAACTTGGTGAGACGCTCGATGTCGTTACGACCCTCTATGCGGTAGCGCATCAGAGAGAGCAAATAGAGCAGACCCATCGGTAAAACAAGACCGAGCATGAAACAGATACCCAACACCATAGGCTTCCTGGGAGAAACACGGCCGAGCAACACCGGCTTGTTGATGATGCGGCCTTTGCGGGCTGTGGAGGCCAGAGAGATGTAGTTCTCCTCACGCTTCTGAAGCAGAGTCAGGTACAGACCGGCCTTGATTTCCTGCTGACGGGCAATATTGTTGAACGTGTGCTCCATCGTGGGTGACTCCTTCACACGGCCCAAATACATGCCATACTGCTGATCCACCCCGCTCTTTTTCTTTTGAAGATCTTTGTACACGCTCTCAATGCTGCGACCGATGGCCGGCCACATTTGGGCCATCATGCCGTCGAGACGGATGACGGCGGGATTCTTTTCGCTGGAAGACCGCACCAGGCGGGCACGGTCAAGCACCAGTTTGTTGTATTCGCTGATTTGAGTGGCCACAGCCTGATCGGACAAGCCCAAATTAGCCGGAATGACCTCCGTAGCATTGGCGGGATTTTTCATATAGTCCACCAGGGATTTAACCAGGAGCAACTCCGTCTGCATCTCCACCTGCTTCTGCTGGAAGTTGGTGCTGGCAGTGAGCGCCGTCGTGGCATCGTTGGCCAGATTAATCAGATCGTTGCGCTTCTTAAAGGCCTCCATGTCAAACTCCGTTTCATCCAACTCCTGCTTGATGATGTTGATACGGTCGCGAATGAATTCCTCCGTTTTCAAGGCAATCTCATTCTTGTCCTCATTGGCATCGTCGTTGTAAGCCTGAATGAGAGCGCTGAGATATTCGGTGCATCGATCGGGAATGCCGTCCTTCAGCGATATCTGAGCCACTGTGGTGGTCTTGGCGGTGGGAGCTACCTGCAAACTGGTGGCATAGTTCTGACTCATCCAATCAACGGGATATACGGTGACACGCAAATTGCGGTCGGACATCGTATATCCGGCGTTACGGCTCAAAATCAGATTGCCCTCGGGTGTGGGGATAGTAGCCGGGAATTTCTTGATGGTCGTATCAATTGTATAGCGGCGATCCTCCACCTCCTCCGCATTAGTCGTAACGGGAAGAAACATCTCGCCCTCCACATGAATGCCTCTGTCCTGCTTGCTAATCGTCAGGTTTATCGGATACTTCAAATCCTCCAGACGGCTTTCTTCCAAATCCACCAAGACAGGACTGGTCTTGTAAACCTCCCGACTGGAAACACGCCCCTCCTGCACATAACTCACATAAAGTTTCAGATTCTTCACCACACGGGTGGCAAGCAGCGTGGAAGTCAGAATCTCCAACTCATTTTCAAAACCCGAGCTGTTGGAAATCAGGCCCAACTGATCCATCGCATAACCGTTGACACTGCGACGGCGGCTGCTGCCGTCATCGTCCTTAATCAACACCTTCATACTGGCCATGTACATGGGATGGGCATAGCGCAGGTAAACAAAGCCGCAGCCCAGGAAAAACAGAACGCTCAAAAGCACAATCTGCCAATTCAGCACAAAGATGTCCCAAAACGTCTTAATATTAAACGCGCCCTCTTCTTCAATCTGTTCGTTTTCGATATAATCTGCCATAATTTACAAAATGATTCGGGCGCAAAGTTATGATATTTATCTCAAATTAACCGTCATAAGGCATTAAAAAACGCCGAAGATTCCAATTTTCATTGAGCGCATGCGCATATTTCATATTTTTTTTGTACTTTTGCATGCGCAGAGCTGTATATAAGTTATTGGCATGCTAAAAAAATACAACACAGCACACGGTCCCGTCAGATGGGCCATTGCGATGGTGGACATTCTGCTCATCATCGTGTGCATGACCGTGGCGCACAAATTGGCCTTTGTCCATCATCCGCAGACGATGGCAACGGTCAGCCTGCAGAAATATATCATTGCGGCCATCACGGCCTACATCCCGGCGGTTGCTGTTTTCCGCCCCATACTGATGTACCGGGTGGTGCGGGGCGACATCATCGTGCAGCGCACCCTGAACATGTGTATCCTGCACGTGTTGCTGCTGCTGACATTGCTGTTTGCCCTGAAAGATTCTCTCGCCAGTCGCGAGATTTTTGCCTGGTATGCGGTTTTCATCGCAACAGCCGTAACCCTCTTCCGCCTGGCAACAAGGCGTTTGGTGAACAGCATCCGTCTGTCGGGCCACAACATCCGTCGTGTGCTTCTCGCCGGTTCCGTGGCCGACACGGCTGAGCTCTACGCCAATCTGACCCGGAGAGACTACGGCATTGAGATCCTCGGCATTTTCACTTCCTCCGGTGCAGAGCAATGTGCGGAACACGGCATCAGGCGTCTGGGTTCAACCGATGAACTGCCGGCTTATCTGCAAAGTCACGAAGGACAGGTGGATGCCCTCTTTTGTGCAACAGGCAACGATTCTGTCGACAACACCCGCCGGGTGTTCTCCTTCTGTGAGAACCATCTTATCCCCTGCCACATCATCCCGGCTGTTGCATCGGCAATGCATCGCACCCTTGACGCCCTCTATGTGGGCGACACCCTGGTGCTTGCTCCCCGCAAAGAACCCCTGCTGCATATTGAGAACAGAGTCATCAAACGGGCGTTGGACCTGCTCTGCAGCGGTCTTTTCCTGCTGACTATCTTTCCGGTGGTCTACATCGTGGCAGCCGTCATCATCAAACTGAAAAGTCCCGGCCCAGTTCTTGCCGTACATGAGCGTACAGGGTGGGACAGGCGTGTGTTCCGTGCTGTCAAGTTCCGCACAGAGCCCTACAGCACAGAAAATCAGACGGAGGAACAACGCTTCCCCTTTGGCGACTTCATGCGCAAAACGCGTCTTGACGGGCTGCCGATGTTTATCAACATCTTCTTCGGCAGTATGTCACTGGTCGGTCCGCGCTCCTACAGCGTGGAGCAGAGCGCTGAGCTTGCAGAAGCGAGAGAAAAGTTCAACGTGCATTTGCGCGTGAAACCCGGTCTCACAGGATGGGATCGCATACAGCAACGCACCGGAAACGACCGGCAGTGCACACCGACAGAACACCGCGTAAGAGCCGACATTTGGTATGCCGAGAACTGGACCTTTTGGCTGGACATACGCATCATTTACCGCAGTTTATTCTGCTCAAGACCGGATAAAGACAATAACAAATAAACAATCAAAGCACACAATATGGGATTATTTTCCAATCTGTTCAAGCATAAAGAGCAAGAGCCCAAAGCGGGCGGCATGGAGGACTTCATGCTTCTTATCCGCGTTTACTACCAGGCCGTGATGGCGGCTCAAATCGGCATCAACAATCTGGCCGCTCTGCCTGACTTGCGCGTCTTCAAACAGACCTACAAAGTACCCACCCTGAACAACCGTCTGGGATTGGGCGAAAAGAAACATTGCCAGAAGATACTCATGAGCATCTACGGCATCAGTGACACGTTTTTTAAAGAAATTGATGCCAGCGTGAAACACCACTGCCGCAAGGTGCAGGATGTGCAGCCCTACTTTATCCAGTTCCAGGGTTTCTCTCAGGATCTGATGATGCTCATGTCCAACCTCATGCAGTGGAAGTTCCGACTGCCGGGCTTCATGAAGAAAGCCCTCAAAGCTATGGTGGAAAAGCAGGTACACGACGTGATGACCAGAAACGACTGGAAAGACGACGGCGTTAGAAGAGCCTGCGTCGCTCTGCGCAAATACCAGGCACACCTGGGCTACAGCGAGGCTTGGATGTCGGAATATGTGCACACCGTCGTGATGCTGGCAAAAAAAGAGAAAAGACCCCAAACGGAAGAATAAAAGGCCATGAAAACACAAGAAGAGGCCATGAGTCTCGTGACCAAGTTGGAAACCTGCGCCCGTCGCATGTTGCAACGACATCAGGAAATCCTCAAAGAAATGCAGGAGCTCCGCGATCAGTTGACACAACGTGACGAACAGATACGACAACTCAACGAGGCCTCAAAAGAAGATAAAAAAGCTTATGAGAGACTGAAAATGGCAAAATACCTTGATGCCATGGACGACGATGCCCACTCCACACGTGCCAGACTGTCACGAATGATTGCCAGCGTCGATAAATGCATCGCAATACTCAAGAACAATGAATAACGACTTGCAGAATATCACCTTGCACATCGGCACACTCACCCTGCCGATGAAGGTCAGGAGAGAAGAAGAAACCTTCTACCGCGAAGCAGAGCGCCTCATCAAAGAGCGCTACGCCTTCTATGCCGGCACCTACCCCAATCAGAAATCGGAGACCTACTTCACCATGACTGCGCTGGACATCGCCGTGCAGGCACAGCGCACAAAGCACTCTGTGGATTTGGAGCCCATGGCCAATCGTTTGGAACTCCTGATCAAGGACATAGAAAAAGCACTTTAAACTCATATATAAATAAGGTAAAAAAACATCTGTAGAAACATGCAATACATCATCATCGTCATAGCCGTCTGCATCATTGCAATCTGGTGGGCCGTGTGGTATTTCGCCGTGGTGCCCGCCAAGCAGCGCAGAATGGAGGAAACGGCCCGCAGCGTGGCTGAAAAAGAGGCCGAAGTGATTAAAGAGAAGAAGCTCCTGGAAGTCAAGGAGGAAATCCTGAGCAAACGCACCGAGTTGGAGAAAGAGATGCAGCAGCATCAACAGCAAATCCAACAGGCCGAAAATCGCGCCAAGCAAAGGGAACTCTCTCTGAACCAGCGCAGCGAAGAGCTCAACCGGGCCAAACAGGAAACCGACAATATCCGTCTGCGCATAGAGACTCAACAGCAGCTCCTGGAGCAACGCGAAGCCGAGCTCAACACACGTCAGAACGCTATCATCGAGAGAGAACGCACAAAGTTGGAGGAACTCAGCGGACTGTCGCGTGAGGAGGCCAAGGCACAACTCATAGAAAGTCTTAAGGACGAGGCCAAAACAAATGCTGCCGCCTATATCAATGAAATCATGGACGAGGCGCGCATCAATGCCAACAAGGAGGCCAAACGCATCATCATCCAGACCATACAGCGTGTAGCCACGGAAACCGCGGTGGAGAACTCCGTCACCGTATTCCACATCGACAACGATGAAGTCAAGGGTCGCGTCATCGGACGCGAAGGACGCAACATCCGTGCCCTGGAAGCCGCTACCGGCGTGGAACTCGTAGTGGACGACACGCCAGAGGCTATCGTCATCAGCGCTTTCGATCCCATCCGCCGCGAAGTGTGCCGACTGGCTCTGCATCAGCTCATCGCCGACGGCCGCATCCATCCCGCACGCATTGAAGAGGTGGTGGCCAAGGTGAAGAAGCAGGTGGAAGAAGAAGTGATGGAGACCGGCAAGCGCACCACCATAGATTTGGGCGTCCACGGTCTGCACCCCGAACTGATTCGCATCATCGGCAAAATGAAATATCGCAGCAGTTACGGCCAGAACCTGCTGCAGCACGCCCGCGAAACCGCCAACCTCTGCGCCGTAATGGCGGCAGAGTTGGGGCTTAATCCGAAGAAAGCCAAACGAGCAGGACTGCTCCACGATATCGGTAAGGTGCCCGATGAAGATCCCGAAATGCCACATGCACTCTATGGTGCCAAACTGGCAGAAAAATATAAAGAGAAACCCGATATCTGCAACGCCATCGGCGCTCATCACGAAGAGATGGAGATGACCTCGCTGATTGCCCCGATTGTACAGATTTGCGATGCCATCTCCGGCGCACGCCCCGGCGCACGCAGAGAGATTGTGGAAGCCTATATCAAGCGACTGAAGGACTTGGAGAACATCGCATTATCCTACCCCGGCGTCACCAAAACCTATGCCATCCAGGCCGGTCGCGAGCTCCGCGTCATTGTGGGTGCGGACAAGATTGACGACAAACAAATCGAAAAGCTGTCCACGGATATTGCCACCCGGATACAGAACGAGATGACTTATCCCGGACAAGTGAAGATTACCGTGATACGTGAAACCCGTGCCGTTGCCATCGCCAAATGATTATTGCAGTAGATTTTGACGGCACCATCGTGGAAAACCGTTATCCGGCCATCGGACGCGAGAATCCGTTTGCCGTGCGCACCTTGAAAATGCTGCAGGAGGAGGGGCATTTCCTCATTCTGTGGAGTTGTCGCGAAGGAAAAGAACTTGACGCCGCATTGGACTGGTGCCACGAACGGGGACTGGACTTTTATGCCGCGAACAAGGATTTTCCGGAAGAGAATGAAAAAGAAAATCTGTCATTCTCCCGTAAGATTAAAGCAGACATATTCATTGACGACCGCAATGTCGGCGGTCTGCCGGACTGGGGGGCCATCTACCAGATGATTCACGACAGCAAGACCTACGAAGAAATTATCCTCGAGCGTGAACACTCAGAACGGCAAGAATACACCTACGACAATCTGCCGAAAAAGAAATGGTGGCAGTTTTAAGAAATAAAACAATACAAGACAGTAACAAGTATCCATGAAGAAATTCCTATTCGCCACGATGATTGTGGCTGTCGCTCTTTTGCAGAGCAGTTGCGTAAGCACAAAAAAGATTAAATACTTCCAGGGCGCGGACAGCGTGTATGCCCAGGCCCAACGAATCCGGCAAATGTATGAGATGCGCATCAAGCCCGCCGACCAGATTATGATTAAGGTGCATTGCGATGAGCCCGAACTGCTGGAAATTTTCGCCAATTCCGTCACGATGGGCACCTCCGGCAGGACCAGTTCCAGCTACATGGGTAACGCCACCAACAATGCCGTGGGCAGCTACTACGGCTACACCGTGACCAATGAGGGCACCGTGATTCTGCCCGCATTGGGAGAAATCTACGTTATGGGCCTCACCATTGAAGAATGTGCCCGCCTTATTGAAAAGAAAATTCAGGAGAAGAACCTCATCCGGGATCCGAGTGTCACAGTGACCTTCCTCAATGCCCGTGTCACTGTAGTCGGCGCAGTGAAGACCCCCAGAGTGGTCAATCTGACCTCAGAACGCAACACCGTGTTGGACGTTTTGGCCCAGTGCGGTGATTTGGATGACACCGGCCTGCCCAGGACGCTCAAAGTGTTTAGAGAAAACAACGGCGAGCGCGTATTGTACGATTTGGATCTCACGGATGTTTCCGTTTTCGATTCACCGGCCTATTACATGCAGCAAAACGACCTCATCTATGTTGAGTTCAACAAATCAAAGAATATTAAAAAGAGTTCCTTCTATACTTTCCTCGGTGCAGGCTCCAGCGTCCTGGCGCTCGTAAGCAGCATCGTGGCTTTGGTTTACACACTCAAGAAGTAAACCGAAAATCAGGACAGACGTTCGTTCAACTCCGTAACCCGCTTGTTCAGCGCCGAGAGTTGATCGTTAATGGCAGAGAGCTGGGACTGAATCTCCCGGCTCTCTTCCGTTGATTCACGCACCTCCGCTGCCGGAACTTCTTCCGTTAACTGACATGTGTGACAGACCTGTCCGCCGAAGAGGCAGATGTACCACGACAACTGCACGAACAAAAGAAACAGTGGTATGGCTGCGAACGAGCCGTAGATGGCGTTATAACTGGAAATCTTAATCTGATAGTGCACGTAGAAATAAGCCATGCCCTGAAACAGAATGGCAGCCAGAATACCGGGCACGATGCAATAGCGCCATTTCACCTGAGTGTTGGGCATCAGCTTGTAGAGCAAAATAAAGCTGACGGACGTGATGATGTAGGGCGAAAGATAGAGCACCCAGTGAACGGTGTTGGTGATAAGCAGCATGCCGCCGAACATTTGGGCAAACGTCATCAGAAACACACTCAGACCGCTCGTAATAATAAACAGCAAAGGCATCAGGAAGAACACCGAGATATAGTCTGAAATCTGACGGTAAAGCGAACGCGAACTCTCCACTCGCCAGATTTGGTTGAATGCAGTCTCAATGTTACTGGTCAGATTCACCACCGTATACATCAGAACCGCGATACCGACACCGACAAAAACACCGCCCTTGGTATGCTGCAGATACGAATTGACAAAACCGATGACCTGGGTCGCCGTTTCCGGAGAGAAGTCCAGCACCTGGCGAATCCTGGACTCCACCATTTCATCAAAACCGAAGCCGCGGGCAATGGCGAAAGCAATAGCCAAAACGGGGACGGAAGCCAACAGCGTGTTGTAGGTCAAGGCAGAAGCAAAGGAACCGATGTTGCCCTTGATAAAATGCGCCACTGTGAGGCGCAACAAGTCATATAGTTTCTTCCAACTCATATATTTTCAAAAAAAGAGACAGTGAATCTGTAAGCCGGGTTCTGTGCTGCCCGAAAGCAGTGCCTGTCATTTATCCAGGATGCAGGTCACCCTACACCTCTATCGTTC
>CADAVI010000037.1 GCA_902791295.1 uncultured Bacteroidales bacterium
ATCGACGCCATCATGAACAAGATTATTAACAACATAAAGAGCCAGCTCGGAGCAGAGCTGAGATAAACCCATGGGAAGAGCATTTGAATACAGAAAAGCGACCAAGCTGAAGAGATGGGGCCACATGGCCAAGACATTCACCCGACTGGGCAAGCAGATTGCCATCGCCGTGAAGGCAGGCGGTCCCGAGCCTGAGAACAATCCCGCGTTGCGCAGCGTCATCGCCGTGTGCAAGCGTGAGAACATGCCGAAAGACAACATCGAGCGCGCCATCAAGAACGCGCTGGGCAAGGACCAGAGCGACTACAAGACGATGACCTACGAGGGCTACGGCCCCCACGGTGTGGCCATCTTCGTGGACACCCTGACCGACAACCCGACCCGCACCGTGGCCGATGTGCGCAGTGTGTTCAACAAGTTCAGCGGCAACATGGGCACGATGGGCTCTCTGGCTTTCCTCTTCGACCACAAGTGCGTGTTCACCTTCAAGAAGAAGGACGGCATGGATATGGACGACTTCATCCTGGAGATGATTGACTTCGGTGTGGACGAAGACTGGGAAGAGGACGAAGAAGAAGGCACCGTGACCATCTACGGCGACCCCAAGAGCTACTCCGAGATACAGAAGCAGCTGGAGAGCATGGGGATGGAGGACGTCGGCGGCGAGTTCACCTACATCCCCAACGACCTCAAGGAGGTGACGCCCGAGCAGCGCGAGACCATCAACAAGATGATAGAGAAGATGGAGGACTTCGACGATGTTCAGACCGTCTATACCAACATGGCTCCTGAAGCATAAAGCGGGTGCGGCAGCTTTGACGGCTGCCGCGCTTGTCCTGAGCGCCTGCAGCAGCACGAGCAGGGAAGAGCGCTTCCAAAGGGAGTGTGAGGAATTCACGCTGAACTACTGCCCGCAACGCAAGGACAGCTGTCAGATGCTTGACAGCATCACCTACAATGCGGAGGATAACAGTATGCACAATTGGTATGCCCTCAGTGGACAGTTGGACAACGACACTTTGTTTAGTGAGAAACTGAAAGGCCTCTTGTATGACGAACTTCTGGGTAACCTCAAGAAGAGTTTGCCACTGAAAAAGTACAAGGACGCAGGGGTCACTTTCGTCTATCACTACCGCAGCGCCACAAGCGGAAAAGAGTTTCATAAAGTGGTCATCGGGGCGGAGTCTTATTGATTTAAGTCAATAAATAAAGTGAAAAAATTGTTAATATATTGTTTTTGACCTTATTCTGCTTGGCTATATCGTAAAAAATCCGTATCTTTGCAGTGTCTTACAGATGATAAGGCTACACTTTAACATTAACAATAAACCTAAAAGGTAAGTTGATTATGAACGAGATGATTGGAAATGCTGCAGGTGCCATCTGGATGGCCCTCAACGAAAACGGCTGCATGAACGCTAAGGACCTGAAGAAGGCCGCTAAGATTAAGACTGACAAAGAGCTCTATCTGGCTATGGGTTGGCTGCTCCGCGAGGATAAGCTGAACGTTGCTGAGGAGGGTAAGGAGATGACTCTCTGCCTGAAGTAAATGAGCTGCAGGAAATTATTTATGATCGCCTCACGGACAGTCGTCCGCGGGGCGTTCTTTTTGCTCTTCGCCGTCGCTGTGCTGACAGCCTGTTCGCCCAAGCAGGAATACAGCGTGCTCGCTTTTGAGCATCCGCGCATGGGCGTGCGCTACGAACTGAAAGAGGAGGCCACGATTGACAGCGTTGTGTTCATCACCAGCGACAACTTCACCGTGACCTCTGAGGCCGACTGGATTCAGGTGACGACTAATCAGTCGTCCACCGATGTGGTCAACGACGGGCACAGCCTGTATCGCGTCAAGAGCTTCCTTCGCATCATCGCCCCTAACGAAACCGGCGCCGAGCGCGTGGGCTATGTGACGGTGAAAACTGTCTTCGGAACCATATCCGCGGCCTTTTATCAGCCTGTGAAGAAGGCCCCGAAGGAGGAAGAGCAAGAAAAATAAGACGCAACGCAAAAAAAATCCGTCATTTATTTGGTGGAATGCGATAAAGATTGTACCTTTGCAACCGCAAAACCGGAAAACCTGGTGCCTTGGATGAGTGGCTTAGTCAACGGTCTGCAAAACCGTCTACGGCGGTTCGAATCCGCCAGGCACCTCAAGTGAAGAGAGATTCGCCCCTCCGGCGTTTCTCTCTTTTGCATTTAAAAACGCGTGGCAACACACAACAACAATACCATGAAAAAGAATCTGATTCTCATTTTGACAGTCATGACGGTGCACGGAGCGGCAGCTCAGGTGATTAGCACGACGCGCGGCATGAAGGCCGTGCCGAAGACCGACAACACCGTCTCCTACAACCTCTCCGAGGAAGGAGTGTCGAAGCCTCTGGAGTGGGGCTTGGATCTCGCCTGGCTCGACGAGGGCAATCTCAGGCGCGGCCTGTTGTTCGCCGGCAAGGATTTAATTGACGTGGTGCGCTCCAGCTTCCGCCCCAGCGACTCCAATGCCGACGGCACGCTCAGCGAGAGCCAGCAGTCGTTCGTCAACCAACGTGCGGACCTCATCAAGAACTACTGCAAACCCGGTGTGCTGGTTAATCTCAACGATGACCACGGTGAAGTGGGCTCCACGTATATGTGCAACTCCATTGTGCCCACGAGCGTCAACGCCTGCGCCGCCGAATGGGCCAAGTGCATTGACGTGCACCGTTTGGCTTTTCAGGCGCTCGGAGTGAACGTGGAGAGTGTGTCGCCGATTAATGAGAACGACTACGACTACCACGGACAGGTTTCCACCAATTCGAATATCCGGAGAAGTGTCGCCAAGAAGATTTGTGAATACCTCTACAATGATTACGGCTATAAGGAGTTGGGCATCAAACTATGCGGAGGTAACACGCTCAACTGTGAGGGTGCTTCCACTTATTGGAACGATGCCAAGCAGTATCTGTCGATGGGAAATACTCATCAGTTGGCCGGTTATTTCTATCAGTATGCCGCTTTCTTTCAAGAGGTGCGCAATGCTGGTCAGATGCCCGTCAATGATGAGCTCCACAACGTGATGGAAGCTATGGTCGGGGTGGAGTACGGCCTTCAGAGAGGCATCTGGTGGGGTTCGTGCGAACACACCCGAAGTCAGTTCATGAAAGCTTCCAACTATGGTAAGCGTCTGGCCTACAGCGAAAACAGAAACAAGTGGACCGCCGCCAGCGTCTATCGCCACAACGACGGCACCGTGGAGGGCTTCATCGGCGCTTCGGAGCGTCAGGCAACCACCACCACCTACCGCTTTGTCTCCAAAGACCGCGATGTGTGGTACGACGGACAGGGCCCGATGCGTGAATTCGTGATGACAGTGGAGGCTGACCCCAACGGCGCTTACGGCAGCGATTTGCAGAAGAGCCGCGAGGATATCGTCAACATTCAGACCGGAGAGGACATCCAGCCCGTCATCAACGGCACCTATAAGATAGCCAACGAGGCCAACATCACGTTGACCATTAGCAGCGGTGCCACGCTGACGTCATACAACTACGGCGGCAGTTGGTCGGTGACGCCTCACGAGCGCACGCTCAACGGCGACGTCCGCTACCACCGCATTCAGATTCCCGGCAACAATCCCCTGTATCTCGATGTGGAGAACTGGGGTCTCTCGGCCGGCACCCGCGTCATTGGTTATCGTGGCGGTTACGGCACCAACGAGCAGTGGTATCTGCGCTATGCCGGCAACGGGTGTTTCTACATCATGAGCCGTCACAACGGCCTGTGTCTGCAGCCCCGGGGCGGTAGTGCGACCAGCGGTACGGAACTGGTTGTGGCGTCCGTCAACGGCAGCAGCTATCAGAAATGGCGCTTCCTGCCTACGGGTCTCACTACGGTGAGCACGACAACTCCCATAGTGGGCAAAGAATTTGCGGTGACGGACCAGCCCGGCTCCGTGCTCCTGACGTGGAACTTCCCCAAGAACCGCAAAGGCTACATTACGGCCGACTACAGCTTCAACGTGTTGCGCCGCGTCAAAGGCGAGACCGAATGGCAATTGTTGGCTCAGGGGCTCACAACGACCTCTTTCACCGACAACACCGCTCTGCCCGGTGTGGTGTATGAATACGGCATCCGCACACGTTTCATCAGCTCCGGCATCATGAGTCGGACCATTGAGGGTCCTCTTGAGGGCTTCGTCACGGAGGAGAAGGATCTGCTCGCACGCTGGTGTACCGGCGACAGCATACTGGATGCCGGCAAGAACGGCAACCATCCCGGATTCTACGGCACGGAGACCTATGAGGCCGGCCCGAAAGAAGGGCAGAGAGCTCTCAAACTTAACGGCAGCAGTTTTGTGCAGTTGCCTTCCACCATTGCTTCTCACGCCGGCCTTACGGTGTCGGCTTGGGTTTATTGGGCCGGTGGCAGCAACTGGCAGCGCATATTCGACTTCGGCAACAGCGAAAGCCAGTATATGTTCCTTACGCCCAGCCACGGCAGTCAGATGCGTTTGGGTATGAAGAACGGCGGCGAGGAGAAGGTCATCTACACCTCGGCTTTGGCTCAAAACACGTGGGTTCATGTGGCAGTTACGGTGGACGATAACGGTGCCGTGCTTTACGTGAACGGTGAACAGGTTGCTTCGGGCACGCCCGGCATCGTACCTTCCGACTTCAATCCCGTCTTCAACTATATCGGCCGCAGCCAGTTTGCTTCTGATCCGATGTTCAAGGGCTCCGTGTCCGATGTGCGTGTCTACAACTTTGCCGCCAATGCAGAGGAGGTTCGTGTGATTTATCAGGGTGACGAACCCACTTCGGTGCGCCTCATCGGGACCGTTCCTGAAGCTGCTGCGGATGTGACTGACGCTCCTGCCTACGACCTCTCCGGACGCAGGGCCCTCCGCACGCAGAAAGGCATCGTCATTACCAACGGTAAGAAATACCTCAACAGATGACTATAGCAATCGTCGTTTTAATGCTGATCGGCTACGCACTCATCTGCGTAGAACACATCACGCATCTCAACAAAGCCACCGTGGCCATGTTCTGCGGCGTGGTGGGGTGGGTGCTCTTTATGTGCACGGGCACCAGTTTCATCCAAGTGCTCCACGCTCAGGAGTTTCTCGACTACCTCGACGGCGCACCCTACACGCTGGAGGCCTCGAAGCAGTTCATCGCCTCGCACATTTTTTTGCAGCATTTCGGCCAGATGGGGAGCATCGTGCTCTACGTGCTGGCCACGATGGCCATCGTGGAGGTGTTGCTCAACAACGAGTGCTTCAACTTTCTCAAGACCTGGCTCCGCAGCCAGAACACCGACCATGTGCTTTGGCTCACGGTGCTCGTCACCTTCACCATCAGCGCCAATCTCGACAATCTCTCCACCACGGTGATGATGCTCATGGTGATGCGCCGCATACTCCGTTCGCAGCGTCAGCGCCAGTACGTCGGCGCAGCCATTGTCATTGCGGCCAATGCGGCGGGCATGTTCACCGTCATCGGCGATATTTCTTCGCTGCTTATTTGGACGAAGGGCGCCGTGACGCCGACCAACTACACAGGTTCGTTGGCGCTCTCGGCTGTCGTGGCTACTGTCATTCCCACGTTTTTCATACGCCGTGCTCTGCCCGAGCGTCTCGATATAGAGCGTCCCACCTACAGTTTTCGCGGTGAAGACAGCGTGCTGAAGATTTGGCAGCGTGCCATCCTCATGGTGCTGGCTTTCGGCGGTCTGTGGTTTGTGCCCACCTTCCATCGCATCACGCTCTTGCCGCCCTTCCTCGGTGCACTCTGCGTGCTGGGTGTCGTGTGGGTGGCCAACGAGGTCATCAACATCCACCGCATCAAGAGCGAGCAGCCTCAGACCATCTCTATGGGTCGCAGCCTCCAGTATGAGGTGCTTCAGGTGATTATGTACACTGTCGGTGCATGTCTCTGTGTGGACGTGCTGATTGAAATCGGTGCGATGAGGGCTGCTTCCGGTTGGCTTGACGCCAACATCCACAGCACCTATCTCCTGAGCATCGTCCTGGGTTTGCTGAGTGCTGTGATGGACAACATCGTACTCGTCCTGAGCGGTGTGAACATCTATTCCGTGCTGACGCCGGAGGAGGCTGTGACGCCTTATTTGGAGAACTTCCTTCAAAACGGGCAGTATTGGCATCTCATCTCCCTGAGCGGTAATATCGGAGGCTGTCTGCTGCCCATTGGCAGCGTGGCCGGTCTGGCGCTGATGAAGTCGGAGGAGGTCACCATCTGGTGGTGGCTCCGCCGTATCACACTCGGCACGCTCTTCGGCTGGCTCTGCGCTCTGGGTACCTACTTCTTGGTGGACTCTTTCCTCCGCTGAGAGGGATAATATAGTTTTACTAGTCATACTAGCCATACTAGTTAAACTAGTTAGGATTGAAGATGATAAAGAAGAAGCGCCCCCGAATCGGGAGCGCTTCTTTCTCTGTCGATGTGTGTATGTCTTAGACAACACCCTGAGCCATCATGGCC
This sequence comes from uncultured Bacteroidales bacterium, assembly GCA_902791295.1. Lineage (GTDB taxonomy): Bacteria > Bacteroidota > Bacteroidia > Bacteroidales > Bacteroidaceae > Physcousia. Next base: position 6,483 of record CADAVI010000037.1, read on the forward strand.
TTGGCCACTTTCATGAAGCCGGCCACGTTGGCACCCTTCACGTAGTTGACATAGCCGTCGGGCTCTGTGCCATACTTCACGCAGTTCTCGTGGATGTTCTCCATAATCCAAAGCAGCTTGGCGTCTACCTCTTCGGCAGTCCAAGACAGACGCTCGGAGTTCTGAGACATCTCCAGACCGCTGACGCTCACGCCGCCGGCGTTGCTGGCCTTACCGGGAGAGTAGAGCAACTTGGCATCCTGCAGCACCTTGATGGCCTGAGGCGTGGTGGGCATGTTGGCGCCTTCAGCCACAGCGATGATACCATTGGCCACAAGTGCCTTGGCAGCCTCCTCGTTGATCTCGTTCTGAGTGGCGCAGGGGAGAGCAATCTGTGCGCCCTTCTCGAACCAGGGCTTTGCACCTGCTACGTACTTGGCGGTGGGATACTTCTCCACATACTCCTTGATACGGCCGCGGTATACGTTCTTCAGCTCCATGATGTAGTCGAGCTTCTCACGGCTGATGCCGTCGGGATCGTAGATGTAGCCGTCGCTGTCGCTCATGGTCATGGGGATGCCGCCCAACTGGAGCACCTTCTCGGCAGCATACTGTGCCACGTTACCGGCGCCGCTGATGAGCACCTTCTTACCCTCGATGGTGTCGCCCTTGGTCTTGAGCATGGCACGCAGGAAGTATACTGTGCCGTAACCGGTAGCCTCGGGACGAATCAGAGAACCACCGAACTCGCGACCTTTACCGGTCAGCACGCCGCTGAACTCGTGGGTAATCTTCTTGTACATGCCGAACATGTAGCCAACCTCACGGCCGCCTACACCGATATCACCGGCAGGTACGTCCACGTCGGGACCGATGTGGCGGGTCAACTCCTGCATGAAGGCCTGGCAGAAGCGCATTACCTCTGCGTCGCTCTTACCGCGGGGAGAGAAGTCGCTGCCACCCTTGGCACCGCCCATGGGCAGGGTGGTCAGTGAGTTCTTGAAGGTCTGCTCAAAGGCCAGGAACTTCAAGATGCTCAGGTTTACGCTCTTATGGAAACGGATACCGCCCTTGTAGGGACCAATCACGTTGTTGTGCTGGATGCGGTAGCCCATGTTGGTCTGAATGTTGCCCTTGTCGTCCATCCAGCTCACGCGGAACTGGAAGATGCGATCGGGAATGCAGAGGCGCTCAATCAGATTTACCTTGTCAAACTCGGGATGCTTGTTGTACTCCTCTTCGATGGTACCCAGCACCTCTTCTACTGCCTGATGATACTCAGGCTCGTTAGGGAAGCGTCTTTTCAAATCTTCCAAAACTTTCTTTGCGTCCATACCTAATTTAATTTAATAGTGTGGTTAAACAAAAAGTCGTTATCTCATTTTTTCACCGCAAAGTTACGGCAAAAAAATGAAACAACAACATTTTGATACTAAAAAATACCCGTTTCTGAGTAAAAAAGTTACTTTTTCGCCTTTTTTGCTTCCTTTTTGACACAATCCGCTATTTCTTGGGGCGAAAATGTCACCGGTCCGCTCATGAATTCGGGGATGTTGTAGCTGAAGAGCAGGTCGCGGTGATATTCCGGGTCGTCCTGTGGCAGGGGGAAGGGCTTGGTGAAGTGTCCCTCGCCGTCGTGATGGGCAAAGAAGGGTCGTGTGTAGTTGCCGTCTTCCCTGCGCGAGGAGAATACCACCCACCGACCATCCTTCGACCAACTGTGCCAGGCCTCCACGCTTTCGGAGTTGAGACCGTAGGCAGGACGAGGCGTCAGCGTGCTGTCCTTCAAATCAATCAGGCAGAGATCCGCGTCGCCGTGCCAGATGTGGAAGATGCCGTAGGCTGCGCGTGTGAACATCAGCCACCGTCCGTCGGGTGAAATCTTGGGTTCGGTAGCGGAGAGGGAGTCACTTTCGGCGTCGTAGACGAGTTCTTCAGGGCCAAACGTGCGTTCCTTCAGGTTGAAGCTCCTGCGGCAGAGGTTGTAGCGCATCTGGCGGAAGTGGCGTATAATGTCTTCGTCGCGCACCAGCGAGGTGTCGCGGTGTTCGTAGCGGGCGCTGCAGTAGTAGAGCCAGTTGCCGTCGGGGCTCCAGGTCGGGAAGCAGTCGAGGCGGTCGCTGTCGCGCTCGAGCTCATGCACGGTGTTGCGCTCCACGTCGTAGAGCACCAGGTCGCTGTAGGTGTCCTGCACCTCTATTTTGTTGAGGTGTGTGGTATGGAACGACTGTCCGGTCTTGTTGGTGGAGTAGGCGATAAGTTTCTCCGTCGGGTGCCAGGCGGGATACACACCGCCCGAGACGGCACCCTCCACCTTGAGATCCACCTTCTCCAGCTTGCCGTCGCAGGCAATCACGGTGCCGCCCATACCCTGACGCACGTGGAACTGCATCCTCTCGGGGTTGCCGCCCTGCGTGAAGTGGCAGTTGATGCACTGACCGTCCTCTTCTGGCGAGTTAATCATGTTGCCGTAGATGAGGCGCTCCTCATAGTTCTCCAGACAGCGCTGCTGCAGCGTCAGGTTTTCGTAGGCCACATACGAGGGCGAGATGAGCCGGTAGCTGATCCAGGGGTCGATGGGGTCGGGGTTCACGCGGATGGCGAAGGGCCTGAAGGACACCCATCCTCCGTCTTTTTTGACGAACACGTGCACTTCGATGTCGCCCTTTCCCGTGAGGCTGCGCCATTCCTTCTCCGTGGGCCGGACTTCGCGTCCTTCTTTGATGAGTTCTTCTCCCGGGGCTTTCATCACGGTGATATAGCCGTCGGCTTCATCCTCAATGCGGAAGTGCAGCGGGGCGATGTTGCGGGGCACGGTGACATCCGTGTAGTCGGGGTACACGGAGGGCGTTTCTCCCGTTTCCTTGTATTCAGCAGGCAGCTTGGGCGTGCAGGCGACCAGTAGTGTGGCGGTTAGTAGCAGCAGACTAATTCGTTTTGACATTGCGCACTAAGAAATAAAAGTAATAGAATGTGTTGCCGAAGGCGGGGCGGAAACGTACGGCTTTTTCGGCTTCGCTCATGTCGGGCCCCAGTTGCTGGTTAAACCGGCAGAAGTCGTAGTAGCTGCGCTTGACGCTCTCGTCGAAGGGCATGCCCGAGATGTCCACCTTGCCGGGCTCCAGTTGTCCGTAGAGATAGGCGGCTTCCTGATAGTGTGTCGGCATGCGCTCGCCTTCCAGCAGCTGTGCGTAGCGGAAGAAGCGGGGCCAGAAGAGGTCAATGTCCTGCATGATGAGAGCGCACATCAGCGTCAGTTCGGCGTAGTTCTTGTCGGCGCCCATGCCGTGGGAGAAGGTCTGCAGCAGATACATCTCCACCAGCGTCTTGTCGCCGTCGAGCCGGTCGCTGCCGGGCAGCAGGCGCATGATGAAGCCCAGTTCCCCGTCGTCCCAGCATTTTTTCGCATCGCCGACGTAAGGCATGTACTTATCGGCCCACTCGCCCTGCCACATGGTCTTCTTCAGCAGTCGGAGGTATTTGCGTGCCACGTCCCAGTCGCGTGAGACGAGTGCAGCTTTGGCCATATACTTCAGATGCGAGACGCGCCAACCGAACTCTACGGCATCTTCCATGTTCCATCTGGTGCAGAAGTTTTCTTTGCCGACTTCGTAGTAAATCATCTTGCCGCCCACCTGGGTCATCTTCACGGGGAAGGGTGCGTGTTGCAGTTCGGCTCCGTCGGGGTAGGTGAACATTTCGTCACCGGCGCGTCCAAGCCGGAGCAATGCCACGTTTTTCATCATCACCATGATACGCGTGACGGGCATCTCTTTGTGACCCCACGCTTGGGGCTTCTCCTTGTAGGTGCGCAGCACACTTTCCCAGTCGCGTTCCTCCACGGCGCGCTGCATGCGGATTTCTTTCTCAAAGTTCGTGTCTCTGTACCACACACCGTAGAGTCCTGCTGCGTAGCCTGCCAGCAGCAGCGCGGGCAACAGCGTTGCGATGCGTCGGTCTTTTGTTTTGTCTGTGAGAAGCGGCAGGATGAGCGCCAGGACAAAGCTGAGCGCAAGACCGTAGTAAGGGATGTGATAGGGCCAGAAGTAAGTTTCCTGTCCGTAGCGATAAGAGGGCAGAGCGGCGCTCCACATATATTGGAGCATTGTCTCGCCGAAGAGGGTGCGGTAGTAGAGGAGCGGGCCTATGGCGACGGCGGCAGCGGCGAAGGCCAGTTCCGTCAGGCTGCTGCAGGCGAGTGCGGCAGCCAGGAAGCTCCAGGCGCCCATGAAGGGGTAGGCGATGAGTGTCGTGAGGGCTGCTGCCGCTGCGTGCAGCCATCGGTTGCCGGGCAGACTCTTCACGCTGAGCGCCAGCGCCGTTGCTATGGCGGTGCCCAGTGAGGGGACAAAAAGCAGCCCCGGCATCTTCATGTAGTAGATCCAGTAGCCGTTCTGCATCGCAGCACCAGCCAGCGCCACAGCGGGCAGCAGGCTGAGCAGCCTGTTCCACCCGTTCAGGCCGAAGAGCCTTTGGGTGCAGGCGGCCGTCGAGGCCCACAAGGCAAGCAGTGCCCCTACGCCCATCCAGGGATGGTAGAAGAGCTGCGTGAGGAAGGCGGAGGCCCAAAGCAGCAGGCCGCCCGGCAGTCGCATCATGCTCTCGCGGAAGGGTTCTGTGGGGAGCCACAGCGACTGCTCCTGCGCCAGCCACATCAGGGGGCCTTCACAGAGCAGAATGAGGCCGCTTAACCCCGTGAGAAACAGCCCCGCGGTGAGTTGCGGCGCACATTTTTTTATTTTTTCATTCATAAGTGTCACACTTTCTTGCGCAAAGTTACGATTTTTTCTTATATTTGTCTCGCAACTCGCTTAAAAAACATCATCATATCATGAAAAAACTTCTTTTTTTCTGCCTTTCGTCTGCCTTTGCGCTGACGCTGAGTGCTGCGCCCAAATCCGTCAAGGCGCCGCGTTGGATGGACCCCTCCGTCAATCGTGTGGGCACACTGCCCATGCACACCTCCTTCTTCGCCTTCGAGAGCGACGACCTCTCGGCCAAGGGCTGTAAGAAGCAGAGCGGGCGCTATCTCTCGCTTGAGGGTATGTGGCGTTTCAATTGGGTGAAAGACCACGACCGTGCGCCCAAGGGCTTCTATGCTCCGGGCTTCGACGATTCGCTGTGGAGCGACTTCCCCGTGCCTGGCCTTTTCGAACTCAACGGCTACGGCGACCGCATCTACCGCAATGCCGGCTATGCCTGGTCCACGCAGTTTGCACCCAATCCTCCCTACATCGAGGAGAAAAACAACTACACGGGCTCCTATCGCCGCGAGGTAGAGATACCTGCCGCGTGGAAGGGGATGCAGATTATCATGCACGTAGGCTCCGCCACGAGCAATCTGCAGCTCTGGGCCAACGGCAGGGAGGTGGGGTATTCGGAGGACTCCAAGTCCACCGCCGAGTTCGACCTCACGCCCTACGTCACCGCCGGCAAGAAGAATCTGCTGGCCATGCAGGTGATGCGCTGGTGCGACGGCAGCTACGGCGAGGACCAGGACTTCTGGCGCTTCACCGGCATTGCCCGCGAGGTGTATCTCTATGCCCGCCCCAAGGTGCATTTTGAGGATATTCGCCTCAACGGCGACCTTATCAATAATTATATGGACGGCCTGCTCTCCGGCGAGGTTGAGATTGCCGGCGGCAAGGGCAAGACCCTCTCGCTTGTGCTCACCGACCGTGCGGGCAAGACCGTGAAGCAGGAAGAGGTCAAAGTTACCGGTGCAGCCGTCTCGTTCAGTTGGGAGACGTTGGGCAAGGTCAATGCCTGGACGGCCGAGACGCCCTGCCTCTACACGCTCACGCTCACGCTGAAGCAGGGCGGCGAGGTGCTTGAGAGTGTGCGCCAGCGCGTCGGCTTCCGCCATGTTGAGATTAAGGACTCTCAGGTGCTGCTCAACGGGCAGCCCATCCTCATCAAGGGCGCCGACCGCCACGAGCTCGATCCCGACGGCGGCTACATCGTTTCCGTGGAGCGCATGATTCAGGATATCAAGATCATGAAGCAGCTCAATATCAACGCCGTGCGCACCTGCCACTATCCCGACGACCCGCGCTTCTACGACCTCTGCGATGAGTACGGCCTCTATGTCTGCGCCGAGGCCAACTTCGAGAGCCACGGCATGGGCTACGGCGATCGCCGTTTGGCGCAGGACGCACGCTATCGTCAGACCATCGTCGAGCGTAATGAGAATAATGTACGCGTGCAGCGCAACCATCCCTCCGTCATCTTCTGGAGCCTGGGCAACGAGAGCGGCTACGGCGACAACTTTGAAGCAGCCTACGACCGTGTCAAGGAGCTCGACCGTACCCGCCCCGTGCAGTATGAGCAGGCCTACGACGATATGAACAAGAAGTCCGACCTCTACTGCCCGATGTATGCCAGCTACAAGCAGTGCGAACGTTATTGCAACGACCCCGCCAAGCATCGCCCCCTCATCCAGTGTGAGTATGCCCACGCTATGGGTAACTCCATGGGCGGCTTCAAGGAGTATTGGGACCTCACGCGCAAATATCCCAAGTATCAGGGCGGCTTCATTTGGGACTTCGTGGATCAGGGTATCCGCGGTGTCAGCAAGGTGACGGGCAAGCAGATATGGATGTACGGCGGCGACGAGGGTCGCTATCCCGCCTCCGACCACAACTTCAACTGCAACGGCATCATTGCCCCCGACCGCTCGTGGAATCCCCATGCCTGGGAGGTGCGCCATTGGTATCAGGACTTCTGGGTGAAGAAGTTCTCGCTGAATCCCGGCGTTGTGGACATCTTCAACGAGCGCTTCTTCTCCGGCGCCGAGGGTCTGCGCCTGGTCATCGAGGCTCAGGCCAACGGCAAGGTGCTCGCCATCGAGACGGTGGACCGCCTCAATCTCCCCGCGCAGCAGGTGACGAGCATTCCCTTCGACGCCTCTGCCCTGCGCGAGGCTGTGGAGCGCAACGTTGAGGGGAAGGAGGTCTGCATCAACGTGCGTCTCGTCACCGTGCGCCCCGTGGGTCTTTTGGATGCCGGCTACGCCGTCTCCGAGGAGCAGATATCCTGCTCACCCTACCGCTATCCCGTACTCTCCGAACTGACGGGCACCGAAGGCGCTGCTGTCGAAGCCGACTCCATGGTGGCCTGCTACACGCTCTCCGCTGCCGGCGTCTCCGTCACGGTCAACCGCCACACGGGCCATCTTGACTATTTCGACGTGGACGGCCGTCCCATGCTGGAGGAAGGCTATGCCGTGACGCCCAACTTCTGGCGTGCTCCCACCGACAACGACTACGGCGCACATCTCCAGCGCGACTTCCGCGCCTGGCGTTCGCCCCGGACACTTGTGGAGCGTGTTGTCGTGGAGAACTGCGGCGCTTCCAAGAGCATCCGCGTCGTGAGCACCCTGGAGCACATGAACGCCCGCACCGAGGTCACATATATGCTGACGCCGAAGGGTGAACTCATCGTGACTGAAGCGCTTGACGTCGACGAGAATGCGGAGCGCAAGCCCCAGATGTTCCGCTTCGGCATGCAGTGGGTGATGCCTCGTGCCTTCGACCGCGTGAAGTACTACGGCCGCGGTCCCATCGAGACCTACACCGACCGCAAGGAGTGCATGCCTCTCTCGCTCAACGAGGCTAAGGTGAGCGACCAGTATTTCGGCTACATCCGTCCGCAGGAGAGCGGCAACCACTGCGATGTGCGCTCATGGGCAGTGGTCAACGTGGCCGGTCGCGGCCTGGAGTTCACCCCTGTGGTGACTAATGCCGGCGACGAGGCCACGATGGAGTGCAGCAGCCTGCATTTCCTGCCTTCCGACCTGGACGACGGCAACGACAAGAGCGACTTCCAGCATCATTCCGGAGACTTGGTGGAGCGCAACTTCACCGTCACCCAGGTGCAGCAGCAGCAGTTTGGTCTGGGCTGTGTGAACTCCTGGGGTGCCTGGCCTCTGGAGCAGTATCAGATGCCTTGGAAGGACCGCTCGTTCACCTACCGCGTGAAGGCGCTGCGGTGATATTCTGTCGGTTTGCCCAAACTTATAAGAGGGACGCTTTGTGGCGCCCCTCTTTTTTGTAACATTTGGTCTGTCGGTAGGGGTAAGATTGATGGCTTTATTCATTCCTGTGGCCGGTGCGGTAATCCTTCGGGGAGAGTCCGAAGACATTCTGGAAGCACTGGCTGAAATAGCGCGGTGTGAGGAACCCCACCATCAGGGAAATCTGGTTGACGGGCGTGTCGGTGGAAGAGAGCAGGTAGGCCGCATGCTTCAGGCGCACGTTGCGCAGGAAATTGTTCGGTGTGATGCCCAGCATCTGCTGCATCTTCCGGTAGAGGTCTGAGCGGCTCATGCCGACGTCAGAAGCCATCTGGTCCACCGTATATTCTGCATCGTCCATATGTTGTTCGATAGCCTTCATCAGGTGTGCGACAAGGATTTCCTCATCCTTATTGATACCGATGTTTTCGGGCTCGATGCTGACCGACTGCGCAAAGCGGTGGCGTGCCTCCGAGCGCAGTTCGAAGAGTTGGTTGACGCGCTCGTCGTTTTCGCGCTCCAGGCGCTTCTGTCGCTTGGCGAGGTATCTGTGTATGCCATAGACGACCATCGCCCCGGCGCAGAGCACGTAGAGCGTGCGGGCCCACCATGTGAGCCACCAGGGGGCGCTGATGTCAAATGTTTTGGAGAAGACGGGGCCCCACGGGGTGTCGCCTGTTGCAGCCTGGGCTTCGAGGGTGTAGCGTCCGGGAGGCAGGGCGTTGTAGCGCACGGAGGCCAGACCCTCTGTGCCGGAGGCGGTCTGCCACTCGTTGTCGATGCCTGTGAGGCGGTAGCGGTAGCGTGTCTGCTCGGGTGCGGCGTAGTTGAGGTCGGAGAGTTGCAGGTCCAGGTAGTTCTGATTGTAGTTCAGATGGAGCGTGCTGCTGTCGGCGGGCATATCTTTGCCCGACACCTTCAGCCCCACCAGGCGCACGGGAAGGTTGGAGGCAGCTGTGAGTTGTCCTTCCGCCGGTATGCTGATGAGCATACTTTTGGAGAGAAAGCACACCTTGCCGTCGGGGGTGGTGCAGACGCCGCGCTCTTCCATTTCGGAAGAGGGGATGCCGTCCGAGCGGCCCAGGGTGAGGATGCGCAGCGCACCGTCGGTGAAGGTGAGGCGGTTGATGCCGTGCGAAGTGCCCACCCAAAGGTGTCCTTGCCTGTCCTCCGTGAGGCTCTGTATGCAGCTGTTGGAGAGGCCGTCGGCCTGTGTGATGCGTTGCACGCTGCCGTTGCGCTTCATCAGCAGAAGGCCGTTTTGTGTGCCTATCCAGGTGCGCCCCGTGTGGTCGCGCAGGATGCAGTTGTATTTGCGGGAATAGCGGGCATAGACTTCCACGCTGTCGAGGCGTGAGATGGTGTTGCTGTCGGTGTTGAACAGAATGATTCCGTTCTGGGAACATACGATAAACTGTGAGGCCCGTTCTGTGGGGCATATCGCCGTGAGGGTGCGGAGGTTTTTCAGTTGGGGCAGTAAATCCGTGAGCGGGACAAACCGTCTTTTCTTCGGGTAGAAATAGCCCAGATGGTGGGTGATGTTGCACACGAGCAGCCGCTCTCCGTCGATGGGGTAGGCCAGACGCATGTGGTTGTGGAGGAATCCCTCCGTGTCGCCCGTGGTGTAGCGTTCCAGCTGTCCGTCCCGGTAGCACATCAACCCCTGTTGCGTGCAAATCCAGATGTGTCCGTCGCGGTCGCGGCAGAGGTCTGTGCAGTTGATGACTTCCCTCAGGAGCGTTTTTGTCACCTGCAGTTTCTCTGTGTCGAAGAGGTAGATGCCAAAGCAGCCGGCCAGCAGCAGCGTGCGGTTGTCTGTGGAGATGACGCGCCGCAGCAGATCGCTTTTCTCTGGGCAGGCTATGCGGGCCAGCGGTGTGCGCGGACTCACATAGAGCAGTCCGCCCGACTGTGTGCCCAGCCATTGTCCGCCCTGACGGTCGCGGGCGTAGGCTTGAAGCCATTCCCATTGCATCGGTGTGCCGGCCACGAGCGAGTCGAAGTAGGGGCGCAGAGGGTGCAGAGCTGTCACGTGGGCGTGGGTGAGCGAGTCGCTGTTTTCGTGGATGAAGCGCCTCACTTCCTCGCGTTCGGCGAAGCGTTCGTAGTTGTAGCGGAAGCGATGGGCGCGCATGTCGTAGAGATAGAGGGCGTCGAAGTCTTTCAGCCACAGCAGCGAGTCGCCTTCGGCCATACAGCTGTGGCCGCCTTGCACGGGAAGAGGGCGGACGCTGTCGAGGTAACAGGGTTGCTCGATGAATTCGCGGCCGTTGTAGAGCGAGAAGGCTCCTTCTGTGGCCACGAAGATGAGTCCGTCGGGCAGGGTCACGATTTGTCTCACCTGATTGTTGTGAAGGCCGTCAGCGGCGGTGAAACGGCGCAAATCGGGCTCCGCTGCAGCGCAGAGACTCACAGCAAGGAGAAGGAGACGGGACACAAGGCGTTTCATGGGCGGAGAATAAGGATTTACGGGCACAAAGATATGAAAAAAGGGTGGAGAAAGCAGTAACAATCGTCCCAAAAGATGAAAACAAATGTATCATTTTTGCGTTGGAACGATAATTTTTGAAAAATGGAATGAATATTATACCTCTTTTTTATTATGTAAAACTACCTTTGCAGACGAAAAACAACATAAACCATCAAAATCAGAATGTCATGAAAAAGATTATGATTCCCCTCCTGTTGATGCTGCTGCATGTCTTGTGTCTCACAGCGCAGGAAGACCACCTGAAAGTACAGTTCGACTTTACCAAGATCAGCGGCCGCACTGGAAGGATGGTAACCGACAATGTGAGCGGTGTGAAGGCGACCATGCAAAACGGATGCAGTGTGGCGGAGATGGGCAGCCGCAAGGTGATGAGGCTCGGAAACGGCACGGGATACCTTAGCATGCCATCTGCCGTGAGTGAGCATCTGCGTGATGCGGAGGAGTTCACGGTGTCGGTGTGCTATCGTGTGGACGCCGGCCAGTCGCTTTCGGGCAACGGACATTTCCTTTGGATTTTTGCCGAGACGTCTGAACTGACGGAGACTACGGGATTCTATCTGGCCTACAGGCTGAACGCCCAGCGCGCCGCCGTCTCTCCGGCCGGATTCGGCAACGAGTCGGGTCTGGAGATGGGCACGGAGTCCACCAAGGGCCGATGGATGCACATGCTCTATCGCCAGAAGGGCAACAAGGGTGAGCTGTTCATCAACGGACGCAGGGAACGCTACTCCGCGTCGATGCCTCTGCCCCAGGAGGTATTCACCAAGACTGCAGCACAGTGTTGGATTGGCCGTTCGCCCTTTGCCGACGATGCCTATCTGAAAAATACCTATGTGGCCGACTTCCGTCTGTACGATGCCGCCGTGAGCGACGGGAAGATATACGAGCTCTCGCAGGAGGCGCTGGAGCTTGAGCGCGAATACCGCTACGGTTCCCAAGGCGACATGACGGAGCTCTCGGCGCTCATGGACGAGTGCCGCCAGTTCATCGCTTCGCCCAAAGAAGGCCTCGGAGCCAACAGTGTGGCCGAACTGCAGGATGCACTCAATGCTGTGGAGATGGCGCTCGGCGGAAAGGTGCCTTCGCAGGCGGTGATTGACGAGCTGACGCCGAAACTCAGCACGGCTCTCACGCGCGCCAAAGTCGCCCGGACCGTCAGCTCCAAAACCGGCTTCGACTTCGAGAGCGGCCGTCAGGGCTTCGTGCATCCCGGTGCGCTTGTGACTGAAGCGGATATTGCCAGAGCCAGGAAGATGATTTTTGAGGATCAGAACGAGTATATGGTGCGCGCCTGGCAGATACTCTGCGACAACCAGTGGTCGCACGCCGGCACCGCTACGTGGCCCACGCCCACCGTGCAGCGCGGCCTTTCCGGCGACAACTATATGAACGCCGCCCGTGCCGCCCATTGTGCTTTCCAGAACGCTCTGCGCTGGAAGATTGGCGGCGACAAGGCCAATGCCGACTGGGCCGTGCAGACGATGATGAACTGGTGCAACGTCACCACAGCCGTCACCGGCAACACCAACATCTCCCTGGCCGCCGGCCTCTACGGCTATGAGTTTGCCAATGCCGCCGAACTGATGCGCGACTACGAGGGTTGGGCTCCCGAGGACTTCGAGAAGTTCAAGAAGTGGATGGTGAAGGTGTGGTATAATCCCGCCATCGACTTCCTGCGCCGCCGCCACGACACATGGGCCAACTTCCGCTACGCCGACATCGGCGAACGTCCCGGTCACTACTGGAGCAACTGGGGCCTCTGCAACGCCCTCTGTGTGATGTCCATCGGTATTCTGTGCGACGACGTCCACATGTATAACCAGGGCGTCAGCTTCTATAAATACGACCATCAGGGCACCTTCGTGGCCGACCGCTCCACCCAGCCCATGATTTACAACGACGGTTGCAACGAGTTCATCGGCAACCTCGTGCCCGACGTTCTGCCCGACGCCCGCGGTCCTTTGGGCTATCTGGGCCAGATGCAGGAGAGCGGTCGCGACCAGGGCCACGCCGTGATGGCGCTCGGCTGCGCCCTCGACATCTGCCAGATCGGCTTCAATCAGGGCGATGACCTCTTTGCTTATATGGACGACCGCATTGCTGCCGGTGCCGAGTTTGTGGCCGCCATGAACTTCGGCGGCGTGGCCGCTGAGGATCTCCCTTGGCATCTCTACGAATATGCCGACTGTCGCGGTGTCCGCGGCTCCAGCTGGCAGATGGCCGGCCCGAGCACGGCCGGCCTGGGTGAGCGTCGTCCCATGTGGGACCGCGTGCGCGGCTACTATGAGGGTCTGCGCGGCGTCCCGATGCAGTATTCTGACGCTGCTGCTGCCGTGCTTTGCCCCGACGGAGGCGGCGGCAACTACAATGCCAACTCCGGCGGCTACGACCATTTGGGCTTCACCACGCTCGTCTCCTGGCGTCCGGCCATCGACAAGGCCGATGCCATCAC
>CADAVI010000038.1 GCA_902791295.1 uncultured Bacteroidales bacterium
TGGAGTCGGAATTCGGTGGCATTGAGCTGATCGACGTGATCGACAACTGGCTGGCCGACAACACCGTGCAGCACCGTTTCAACAAGTCGGACGCAACGGAGAACTTCGCGCTCTACGAGCAGGTGCGCATCCCGCTCTATAAGGAAAACGGTCAGGCGCTCGATATGGACGGCTTCGCCCGCAGCCTGCGCAGCTATCTGTCCAAGCCACCCTACAGCATCCCGTGCAAGATTGTCAACCGCGGACTCGGGCGTGCGTTGCTCGTCATCGGTGAAAAGTAAAAAAGGAGAATCATCGCTATGAAAAAAAGTATATTTCTTTTGATTGTTCTTGCCCTCGCGGGCGGACTTCAGGCTCAGGATTGTGTGTTACCCCTTCGGGTGGAGCTGGATGAGGATTTCACCGACGTTCCCGCTTCGGCTGCAAAATATCTGGAGAATGCTCTCACGCGCATCGCCACGGAGAACGGGCTCTCCACGTCATCGCCCGCCACGCCTTTTGTGCTGTCTCTATCTGGGTGTGACGCTCTACATCGTGGATGCCGTCGGCAAGAAAAAGTTTGCCACCACCTATCTGGAGGTCAACGGTGTAGGGCAGGGTCAGACCAAGGCCTATATGGACGCTTTCCGTCGTCTCAATGCCCGCAATCAGAACGTCCGCGCTTTCGTCTCAGCCGGTAAGCAGAAGATGATGGCCTACTACGACACGCAGTATCCGCAGATTATTGAGGAGTCGCGCCGTCTGTGCGCCATGCAGCAATATGAGGAGGCCATTGCCATGCTGATTTCCGTGCCCCTGTGTTCGGCCGGCGGGGAGGCCTGCACGGGTGAGGCCGTGCGGGTGTATAAGATTATTCGCGACCGCTATAATCTGGCGCTACTCAACAAGGCGCGCACCCTTTGGGCCAGCATGCCCACCATCGACGGTGCCCGCCTGGTGGCGCCCATCATTGCCCAGATTGATCCCGAGAGCAGTTGCTACGGAGACACTCAGAAACTTCTGGCAGAAATCAAGGCTCAGGTGCGTTCCGACATCGACTTTGAGGTGCGTGAGAAATATCACGACCAGATTGACATTCAGAAGCAGACCATTGAGTGCGCCCGTGCCGTCGGTGTCGCCTACGGCAGCCACCAGCAACCCCAGACCACCAACATTCTCTGGGCAAGGTAAAGAAAGTAATCTCTTTTTATTAACCTTTTAAAATCAGTATTATGAAAAAGATTTTGTTAGCAGTCCTGGTATTCGTCATGACGGGTGCAGGACAGAGTTTGGCACAGGGACAGAAGTACAGCATTGGGAGGATGTCGTATCAAAGCAATGAAGATGTAGAGGTGGCGAAGGAACGGGTAAAGGCAGAACTGGATAAAGATAAGACTCTTACGTCTTTCCAACGTGCAATAGCCAAAAAGATGGCCGGTAGTATAGTAAAGAAAGCCTTTAAAACCGCGGCAGAGAACCAATATGTATATGGCTTTAACAACGGAGAGTTTACGAACTATTGCTACTGGGACATTGATGCCAATCGTGCTGCTTTTCTATGTCCGCAAATGGGTCGCATCACCATTAATGACTGGACCAATAGGAAAAGTATTGTTGCCTTCCCAATGCTGAAAATGGCATTGGTGATGGATTTAACCCAGGCGCAGATAGATGCTGCGGCTAAAGCCGGTAATGATGCAAAATCTATATGGTCCGTCAAACCGTTATACGAATTTCAGGAAGTAACGGAAATAAACGGTTTCCCTGCATGCACAAACGTTGCATATATTCCGGTTCCGGAAGGCCAGGAAGCCGCTGGACAGACGGCAGTTGTTAATGGAGTTACAGTGGAATTGTTTCCGATGCCGGGACATCTTTTGATGAAAAATGACAAAGAATTTTACTACGGCGCTTATGTTGACGGAGAAACCAATTCCCCAACGGCCTATTTTTCTCAAGAATTATTAGAGACGGGTGACTGTTCTATCAACGAAGCAAACTTTGTTTTGCCTGAAGGCTACAAAGTGTTTAAGGACTTCAAGTCGTTCAATAAGGTCTTGTTGAAGGAGGTTAAAAATAACACGTATGTATTACCGGATCCGGGAAAGATGCCGGAAGTTGTTTGGCAATAAACATTGTGAGATTATGAAAAAAACAATCATCACAAGTCTGTTATGTGTTCTGTCCGTATTCCTTTACGGACAGACACTTACACCTTTTCAGAGTGATTCGCTTTGGGGCTATGTTGACTCTACAGGGCAGTTTGCAATTCAGCCCAAATATAAGCAAGTCTGTGAATTCAACCACGGAGTTGCTGCGGTTGTTTACAACCAAAGTATAGGCTTGATTGACACAAATGGAAAAGTGTTACAGAATTACGTTTACAGTCAATGTCCTCTTTTATTTGGAGAGGGGGCGTTTCAACCCAATTACCGTGGAGAGCGAAAATATATCGGATGGCTAATGCACAGACCTGCCTCAGGAGTTGGGCTGGGTTGTGTATGGATAAATCAACAAGGCAAGATACTTATCACCGGTGCTAAGGTGGTATATACGCTAGTAGATCGCGTGCCGGAAGCATTGTGGGACTATTAAAGAGTTGTTTCTATGAAAAAAAATATATTGTTATCACTTCTTGTATCATTTGTTCCCCTGACATTTTGGGGAAATGAAGATTCATCAGCAGATTACAATCGCAGCTCGCTTTATATGCTTTCCGTTTTGCATGATGGAACGTCAATGTATCAGAATATTTTCAGCACGGTGATACGCATGACACCTCCGGACCGTTATAACGACCACAATCTGAGTTTGCGTGTGATTAATACGTATGGCAAGCCGAAAGGCGAAGAGCAACAGCAGCAAATCACGAATTTTCTGACGTCAAACAAGATCGCTCAGCGTTTGGTTTCCAAATGGTTTGACCGTGATAAGGCCGACGGTTCTTTTGATATGGACCTTGTCAGAGAGCGAGGTAATTACAATGCCAGTGTGGAGGATGTTGCGATAGCCTTACGGACAACCCGTGGAAAAGCCATGCTTGAAGATGCCGGAGAACAGCTTATCGGTAATACATTCGTTATCGTAAATGATATCAGCTACGTGAACAAACAGGCCAAAGCAGATATCTTTGGGGCGGTGTTTGAAGGGATTTCGCTTGTTTCGAGTGCGGTGCCTGGGGGCAATGCAGCTAGTGGTATCGCAAAACTTGTAAATAGTACAAGTTCGCTTGGAAATAGCATTAGCTCATTGGTAGCCGGATTCACGGTGCATGTGAAAAGTTATTTATACCGCCTGGTCTGGAATGATGAAATTGCCAATACTTTCTATACGCAATATTATTACGATAGCAGCAATCCTGATGCGGCAAAAAAGCGTGCTTACAATATGGCCGGCAAGCAGTTTGAATTGGAATATGTCGGTTCTTATGAGGCGACGAGCAGTAAAACAGTTCTCAAAGGTTTGAAGAATGATAACGATGTCTTCATGAAAGTGCTGACCCGCGCTTTGGATGAGAACATCGTCCAATTGCAGAAGCAGCACGACGTATTTAAAGTGACGGCCCCTGTGTTTAAGGTAGATAACGATGCCTTGTGTGTGCACATCGGTTTAAAAGAAGGCGTCTCTCCCTCCTCAAGATATGAAGTGTTGGAGCGCGTAGAGGATGAAGAAGGGCGCATCAGCTATCAGCGTAAAGGTGTTATCCGTGCGGCCAAAGATAAGATTTGGGATAATCGTTGCATGGCCGTTGAGGAAGAGGCAGAAGGCGCCAATCTGGGCTTTACTGTTTTTGAAAAAGTCAGCGGCGGCGATATCTATCCCGGCATGCTGATTCGTGAACTTCGTTAGAGCTTTTGCAGAAGAGAGTTAACTATTGTAGTTAACAGAAATTAAGAGATACTAGTGATAATCTTTTATACCTAAACAATTATGAAAAAAAACATTCTCTTCACAACAATTTTATTGATTTCAGTGTTTTTCTGTCTGAACATACAGGGACAAACCCCAGAATATATTAAAAAGGTTTCAAAAAATAGAGTCACTTATTGGTCTAATGAAATCAAATCTTCTGTAAACAATAACACCTATACAATAAAACTGGGAGTCGTTGCTGAAGACACAAAATATCCCATCATTCAAATGGATTTTACAGTTATTGGAGATGAATATCTGAATAATATTTTCTTCCTTCATAATCAGGATAATGGTTCTTTTTACAAAACAAATGCCATCATAACACTTGACAGCGGACATTCCTTTACAAGTGGATTTACAATTATAAATCACACCAATATGGAAAGAACTCAAGGACTTATTGGTTTTGGAGTAATCACGTTTTCCGCTCAATCTAACAAAGACGCTCAACTGTTACAAACGCAAAACATCAAAAAGATAAGTCTGGATGGAAAAACAATTGACTTCGATGCGATTAAATTTAAAAGCGCAAAGATAATAGATGGGGCATATAAGATGCATGAAAAAGATGGTTTCTCTTTTTCTACATATAGACATGAATAGTCATCAAATACTTCTTCATATAGCAACGGCAAGAAATATATGGCAAGATAGTGAGATATTTCTCATAATGTTCAACCCCTAAAAATTCAAAAACCATGAAGAAAGTTGTTATGTTTGGCGTTGCAGCAGTCATGGCTGTTTCATTCTCAATTGCTGCGTTTGCGAGTGGTAAGGCTGAGAAGCAGGGTCGAAAAAATGAAGCTCGTGTAGAGACTTCCATGCACGGAAACGGCCCGTGCACATACGGTACGTGCAAGTGTAAGAGATTTGTACAGCGTCCCGGTTACAACCAGTGCTATTGCGGACATCAGCGCTTTAGCCACAAATGAGACTGACATCTAAATGCATAAACGGGAGCTGGTTCTTTTAAGAGCCGTCTCCCGTTTATGCGCTGTTTGTTTAACTAAATAATTCAAGTGTATGAAAAAAGGTTTTTTATTGGGAATCTTGCTTTCCGTTCTGGGTTCTCTTTCTGCCCAAGATGTTGGCAGTCTTATAGCCAGTGGAATTTATACATCAACGGGTGTCTACAAACAGAATGGCCAACTGTTTAGTTCTGGAACTCCTTACTTAACATCTTTCAAAATATATGAGAAATGTTTGTATGAAGGAGATAACAATAAGGCTTATAACTATGTGGGAACAGAGACGTGTGATAATATTCTCTGTCGTAGATATGGTAGTAATAACGACAATTATTTCTTGGTAACCAACGATGGGAGTGTTAGAAAGTCATGGAGTTTTTCTGCTACCTATCCTTTTTTTGGAGTGATCCGAACTACTTCCATCACGTACTATGATAAGGGAGACACGCGTTCTGTCTATCAGGGAGGCGCATCTTCAAACAGCGGAAGCTATCCAAACAGTTCTTCCGGTTCATCTTCAACACCGGGAAGACAGATGCGCACCTGTGGATTATGTCAGGGGAAAGGATGGGTTGAAACCGATGAGGGAGTTCCTGATTATGGTAGTACAAACAAAAAATGGTGTAGTGGTTGTAACAAATATGTTTACTTGAACCATTACCATAAGTCCTGTCCAAGTTGTAATGGAAAAGGAAAATGGTAACTCCCTGTCTTTTTATTTGCCGAAAAATAATAATCACTGCTAAATATGAGAAATTTTGTTCCCTGGTACGAATTGATGGAAAACGGGACTCTTTATAATTCTGCCCATTCTGCAACACACAATGGGAGTCCACAACCCGAAACTCCCGTGACAGAGACCGGAGAAGAAGAGAAACCGTCATTGTCAACCATTCTTGCGCTGAATCGTTCCCGCTTGACCCGGGTGATGATGGAAATCACCGTGAATCTGCGCACACGCTTGGGTAAACGAGACGGACGTCTGATTCCGATATCTTCATGGGAACTGCCTGTGAATCAATGGATGGCACGCTTTCAACAGTCCGATATAGAAGACGTGCAGTATCTGACAGACCGTATTGACAACAATATCCTGCCGCCAGGGGTGCATGCTGCAGTGGTGATAAAATACGTATCAGGACAAGTCATTTGTTATGTCGCCACGCTGAATGAGCAGGAGGAGTTTCGGATAGATGAACAGATTCTGTCCGATGTGACGCAGCTGCCTGTGTTTGTGGATAATAGAGCACAATTCCTGAATGCCCTCCAAAGCATTGCGACTTTTGCCTATCAATGCGCATATCAGTGGTGGGGTAATCATTTCTCTCAGGCGGCAGCCTGTTTGGACGAGACGACGCCGCTTCAGTCCGATGAAAGTGTCCCGCCGATTCCGGAACGATTTGCACGCTATATTTATGCAGACAAGATGAGCATGATGGGGGGCGGTATCGGTTCGTGGTATGATTTGCCGAACGCCCGTGACGAAGATTTTATCCGCTTGAGCAAGGAATTAGGCAGACAGCAAACCTTGGCAACTTTGTACGCCATTAATAACTGCTAATACCGAGAAGATATTACCGGGCGGTCGGACATAATTACTTGTGTTGCAGGTAGTCGCGATAGGCTTTCACCATCTTTTGCCGCTTCTCCGGGTCCACGGAAACCAAACGCATGCATGTGCCTTCCTGAGGAATGATGCCGTCATAACCCTGGGCATTCAGGAAACCGAATTTCGTCTCTCCGTGCACATCGTCGTGTATCTTCCCGTCGTCACCATAAAACAAGGGAGTGGACTTGTCTTTTTCTTCTTCAACCGAAAGAAATCCCGACCAGCCTTGGAACGGCATCTCTATATTCCATTTCGAGATGGCCACTATGATGTATTTTTTTCCCTCAACGGTGACTTCTATCAACTTGTCCCCGAAGAGATTTCGGTAGTCGTTCAGCACCTTGTCGTAGAATAACGCTGTCACCATATCCGTGTGCTCAACTCCGGGCAGATTGTTCTTTACAGCGTATTGGCGCAAATCCTCTATGTATGACAATGCTTTTATGTTGTTTCGCGTTATCAAACTTATAAGATACCCGAAAGTGTCACACGTAGTCAGGGATGAGAAATTGGGCTCTGCAAGCGACTTCTCAAACCGAATCAATTCGTCGATGTAATACAGCGTTTTAACCGCGTCTTTTCTTGCATTGGCCTGGGTCATCAGCACCAGTCCTGCTTCACGAATGACACTGTCCGGGATTTCGCGGTTGATATCGGTAGCCTGTCGGAAGATGCGTTCAAAATATCTGGTCACTCGCGAAGGGTTGTGAAAACCGCTGTTCGGGTCTGCGAGGATGTGGGCCACTTCCAGTTGCGCTTGCCAGTCAGCGGGGTTGGCGTCTGCGTTGTTTGACAGACGGAGGTAACGCTCTGCACGAGTCTCGGATTCCGTTGTCTGAGCGCTTGCGTTGAGGCACGTCATGCATGCCAAAGCCATGAGAAAGAAAAACGTCTTCATATCTGTGTGTTTTTGGATGGATATTAAGTTTCGTGCAAAAATACGCTTATTTTTGCATAAGACAACCGAACATGACTTTGCATTTAGTTTGCATTTTATATAAAATCTGCAATGCCGGCTGTCATGTGACTTTTGCATGTTCGTATATTCTGTTCATCTGTTAAAGACTTCGGTGAATCACAAAAAAGCCGGAAAGCGTTGCGCTTTCCGGCTTCTGTTTTGCGTTCTTTAAAAAGTGTCTCTCTAAGGCGTCGGTACAATGTCCCCAGGCGGGCAGGAACAACGAGCCGAGCCAACAGGAACAGTGAGCCGGGCCAATAGGGTTTGCACCGGGCGTGCTAACATCTTGCAGCGAACGTGCTAACATCTTGCAGCGGGCGTGCGAACATTTTGCAGCGGGCGCTGCAAAACCTTCTTACTTTTCGCCCCCTGACTGTTCTTTTATCGTCCGTTTGACGGGAGCGGCAGGTCGGGCATATAGCAGCGGTTTTCCGTCCTCTCCCGATGTGGGGCGGGGCTGCAGTTCGAACAACATTCCGTCAGTCTTGCGTGGCATAATGGTCTTTGTTTATGTTTTGGCCACAAAGATACGGTGCTAACCCCGTCGTCTGCAAGTTTTCGACCATAATTTTTTATCAGTTTTCGAAAAAGCGGAAAGGATTGCCTGCTGCATGCCCCGAGTTGTCGTGTCACTTCCTGTTCCCTCCGACGGTGTAGCGTTTCCCGTCCTTGCGGATGACGATGTGGCCGTCCTCGAGGAACTTGCCGTCGGGCTGTGCCCCCTCTTCGCGGGCCTTGAGATTGCCGACGCCGGTGGTGCGGTCCGTCAGCACGATGACGCCCTCGGAAGCCAGGCGCGAGGTGTCCCAGGTGATGACGTCCGTGGAGCCTGTGACCTCAATGGTCGGTGTGCCCGAGACGGTGACGGTGCCGCTGCCCGTGAAGAGTTGCAGCTCGTCGCCCGCAACGAGGTCGCCGCGGCCCGTCTTGGTGATGCGGATGAGGGGATTGGTGAGCGACACGGCAGCGTCCTGTTCCCAGTGGTCGCACGAGGGCGTGGCGGTGGCGCTCATCTTGCGGCAGCGCACGGCGAGGACGGCGCCCGAAGCCACAGTGGTCCTGCCCGTGAGGCGGAGCGTGCCCACAGTGGTGCCGCTGCCGGCGGAGAGGGTGCCGCCCGCGTTGACGGTGACGGCGGCCACCTGACCGGTGCCCGAGAGCGTGCCGCCGCTATGGACCGTGGTGGTGGCTGTGGTGACGGGCGCAGAGGCGTTGTTGGCCAGGACGCTGCCGCCGTAGATCCTCAGCGCTCCGGCACCGGAGCCCGTGAGAGTGAGGCTGCCTTCGCCGTATTTGCAGAGCGTGGCGGTGGAGGAGAAACTGCCGGCATAGGTGGCATCGGTGCCCAGATAGCCCACATTCCAGGTGCCCGTGCTCAGGGAGGCGTCGGAGGCCGTGCTCTGGAGCGCGCCCACCTTGGTGGTGTAGTTCTGCTCCGTGGCGCTGTTGGGCGAGGTGTGGACGGCAGTGACGCCGGCGTCGAGTTGCCACTTGGTCTGACTCATATCCGTGGCGCGCGTGATGCGGAACTGGCCCGAGGTGACCTCCAGCGTGCCCTGGAAGTCCTTCATGTCGGCGGAGAAGTCGCCGCGCACGTAGGGATAGGAAATCTTCAGCGTGCCCGAGCCCTTGAGCGAGCCCGACACCATGCAGCGCTGGCCGCCGCGAATGGTGAGCGTCTTGCCGCTCTGTATCTCGATGGGGTGGTTGAGGTTGGGGATGGTGGAACTGCTGTTGGTGTCGAAGACCACGAGGGTGGCGTTGCCCGTCACGGTGAGTGCGGAGCCGGAGGCGCCGAAGCGTGCGTCCCAGGTGCCCATCGCCAGCGTGCCGGCGGCGAGGAAGGTGCCGCCCGTGTAGCTGTTGCCGTTGTGGTTGATGTTGAGTTGGCCGGCACCGTTCTTGGTGAGCGAACCGCTGCCCGTGAGCTGACCCTTGAGGGCGGCGGTGCCCGACGGAATCTGGAGCGTGGCGGCGTCGGTGAACTGCATGCCGCGATTGGTGGCGGTGTTGACGTTGTCGATGCGCAGCGTGGCGCGGCCAATCTGTATGTTGGACGGTGTGGCCGGGGCAGCGCCGAGGCTGGAGGGTGTGCCCGCATCGGCCAGCGACTTCACCACGACGGTGCCGCTGTTGATGAAGGTGCGGCCCGTGTAGTCGCTCTTGGTGGCGTTGAGCGTAAGGGTGCCCGTGCCGTCCATCGTCAGGGACGAGGAGCCGCTGATGCCGCCCTCGCCGCCGAGGGTGAAGTTCTTGGTGCCGCGCACGCTGACGCTGGCAGTCGGCATCAGGTCGCTCAGGGTGACGGCGGTGCGCTGGGCCTCGTTGTTGAAGATGACGCCGTCGCCGGCTACAAAGCCGGTGGGGTTGCCTTCGAGCGTCCAGTTGTCGGCCTGATAGTCCCACAGGGCGCTCTCGGCGCCGCTCCACGTGACACCCTCAGCGGGCTGGCGCTGCTCGTTGACGATGAGGTCAACATAGCCGTCCTCCACGACGACGTCGTAGGACAGCCCCGTGAGGCCGATCATGGTGACGGAGCCTTCGCCCGCGTACTCGCCCGTGTAGTGTATAAGGTGGTAGCGTGCGGCCTCGCCCGTGACGAAGCTGCCCGTGATGTTGACGAAGAGCGTGGCCGTGAGGTTGAGGTCGCCCTGCACCTCGAGGAGGTCGTCGGGGCTGTCAAGTTCGAGATACACCTTGCGGTCGATGGTCAGGGGACGCGTGACGGTGAGTGTGCCCTTGGGCTGAAGGCGGCAGCCCTCATGGTTGAGGGCGTCCTCGAAGCTCACTGCGCCCACCTTGCCGGAGCCGGAGAGCGTGCCGCGGGCGCGCAGGCTGACGGGGGAGGAGGAGAGGTCGGTGTTGACCTCCAGCGTGCCCTCGCTGATGACGGTCTGTCCCGTGAAGTTCGCGGGAGCGTTGAGCGCCAGCGTGCCGGCCTGGCTCTTCCACAGCTCCATCTGGCCCGTGAGCGAGCCCGTGCCGCCCAGGGTGACGGTCTGGCCCTTCACCGGCATGGCATAGAGGCGCGAGGGGGCGAGGGTGCCCGAGAGGGTGACGGAAGATGGAGAACGGAGATCGATGAGCACGCTTTGGCCGTCGGCATACGAGGCTGCGGCGCGACGGAAGTCGGTGAAGGCCGTGCTGCCGGCGCTCCACTGAGCCCCCGAGAGCACGCGGTCGGTGACCATCACGGGAGGCAGCTGCGGACGTGGCATGCCGTAGCCCAGATAGAAGGCGGGATTGGGGCTCTGGTAGTAGCCCTTTGTGGTGCAGTCGCCCCGATAGTGGGGGTCGTCCAGAAGGCAATAGATGTTGGAGACGGAGGTGGGGATGTCGGTGGTGAAGCCGATGATGCCGGCGCAGACGCCGTCCTCCTTATGAAGCAGGATGAGTTCTTCGCGCCAGTCGCCGATGATGTCGCCCCAGAAGGCGGCGCGCTTGGCATAGACGGTGACGTAGCGCCAGTTGCTCAGCCTGGCAATCTCGATGAGGCGTCCGGCGGAGAAGTCCTCGACGAAGACATTGTAGTGGCTGTCGGAGGTGTTGACGTTCTCGCGGCCGAGGTCGCCGTCCCACCAGATGCCCTCGCAGGGGTAGTGGTTGGCCAGGCCGCTGATGAGTTCGCCCTTGGCGTCGTAAACGTTGCCGTCCATCGTGCTCCACATCTCCCAGCCCGGATGCTTCTCATCGATGTCCATGCACTCGCCGCGCCCGATGTCGGCCACTGCGGGGAGATACCACTTCTTGATGGGCTCGCCCGTGGCGGCGTCGTAGAGAATCTGGCCCAGCATGTCGCCGGCATACTGCTGTATGGCAAACGTCTCCATGCCCGGACGGTCGGGGTCGATGTCGCTGGTGCGGAAGCGGTCGCCGTGGGCAATGTGGGCGCTGAAGAGCGTGGAGCCGTCGTTGTTCATGGTGTAGCTGCCCACAATCATTTCGTCGCAGCCGTCGCCGTCCACGTCGCCCACACGAATCTGGTGGAAGGCCGGACCGCCGGTGGGCGCGTTGAAGAGTTCCTTCAGATTGCCGGCACTGCCGCCGCTGAACTCATAGGCCACACCCAGATTGTAATAGTGGTGATCGCCTCCCGTGCCGCGCGTGTGCCATTCCATCACCACGGCGGGATGGATGCCGTCGTGGAAGAAGACGCCCATGTGACCCACGTGTTTGTTGTATTCGTCGCCCATGAGCGAGGAGCGGTTGGTGCGGTTGTAGTGCAGGTTGTAGCTCTGCTCTATGGAAGCCTTCTCGCGGCCCGTTCGGCCGTCGATGACGGAAATGTAGCGCGGGGCGTTGCGCACGCTCTGCGTCTCGTAGTTGATGATGCCGTCGCCGTCGGTGTCGGCTGTGGCGGATCCGTTGACGTAGAGGCCGAAACTCTTCGTGTCGGGGTTCCAGAATTGTGTGCCGTCGGACGACTGGATGATGACGTCGCCGTAGCCGTCGCAATCGAGGTCGGCTGCGCAGATCTGATCGTCCTGTCCGGCACAGCTCAACTCGTTGGGGCCCAGCTTCACGGTCCACAGATGCCGGCCCGTGCGCAGATAGCCCTCTACGTAGGAGTCCAGGGCGTCGGTGTTCGACTTGCGGTTGACCACAAAGTCCATCTCGCCGTCGCCGTCGAGGTCCACGGGCCAGACATAACTGGTGTTGAAGTCGGCCGAACGGAGCGGGCTGCCTCCCTCCTCAAAGAGGATGTCTACGAAGATGTTGCGGCAGTCGTATTGCTTGCGGGCAAAGGGCGCACTCTTGGCGCCTTCGACGCCGCCGACAACGGGCGCCACGGTGACGGGCCGGCCCACCGGTACGGAGGAGGCGCTCACGGTGAGGTTGAGCGAGGAGACGGGCGCGGCATTGAGTTTGGCCTCGCCGGCATAGACGTTCCACAGGCAGTCCTCGGGGTCCTGAGCCAGACGGCGCCAGGAGATAAATACGTTGCTGCCGCTCTCCACGGCCACCACGCCGCGGCCTAAGGGCTGCTGCAGGCGCTGGGCGGAGATGGGAAGGGAAAAGACAAAAAGAAGCAACAGACAAAGCGCTGCTGCGCTGCGTCGGATGGTATCAGAGAAGGTCATAAGGGTGATATGTATTGTGTTACTTTTCTGTGTTTTGCGTGGAGAGGAAGTCGCGGATGAGGGCGAGGGTCTCGGCCTCGGCGCGGGCGAGGTCGTCGTTGACCACCGTGCGGTCGAAGCGCGGCGCA
The DNA here is from genome assembly GCA_902791295.1 of uncultured Bacteroidales bacterium. Taxonomy (GTDB): domain Bacteria; phylum Bacteroidota; class Bacteroidia; order Bacteroidales; family Bacteroidaceae; genus Physcousia. The sequence continues at coordinate 12,639 of CADAVI010000038.1, forward strand.
TAGGTCATCTCCTCTCCGGCGCGGGCCAGACGCATCTCAATCTTCTCGGGCGTCTCCGTGCCGCGTCCCTCGAGGCGGCGGCGCAATTCCTCCAGCGAAGGCGGCTGGATGAAGAGGCTCAGCGCCTCGTCGCCGAACTGGCGCTTGATGTTCACGCCGCCCTTCACGTCGATGTCGAAGAGCACGTTGATGCCCCTCTCCAGTTTCTCCTCCACCTGGCTGCGCAGTGTGCCGTAGAAATGGCCGCCGTAAACCTCCTCATACTCCAGAAAGTCGCCGGCCTCGATGTGGGCGCGAAACTGCTCGGGGGTGAGGAAGAAATAGTCCACACCGTCTTTTTCACCCGGACGGGGCTGGCGGCTGGCGGCGCTCACGCTGAAGGCCAGACGCAGTTCGGGATGCTCCTGCATTAGCCAGTGGACGATGGTGCTCTTGCCGCTGCCTGAAGGCGCGCTGAAGATGATGCATTTTCCTTTCATGGGGCGCTGTGTTTAGAGTACGTTGAGCACTTGTTCCTTAATCTGCTCGAGTTCGTCTTTCATACCCACCACGATGAGTTGCATCTCGGCTTGATTGGACTTGCTGCCCGTGGTGTTGATCTCACGCCCCATCTCCTGAGCGATGAAACCGAGTTTTTTGCCCTGCCCGGCTTCGCCGTCGAGTGTCTCGCGGAAGTAGCGCAGGTGATTGGTGAGGCGCTGCTTCTCCTCGGAGATGTCGAGCTTCTCGATGTAGAAAATCATTTCCTGCTCCAGGCGGTTCTGGTCGTACTGCGCTTCAGGGATGGCCTCCAGGGCCTCCACCATGCGACTGCGGATGCGCTCCTTGCGCCCTTGCTCGAAAGGTTCTATCTCGGCGAGCAGACGCTCGATGTTGTCCGCCTTTTCGCGGAACTTGCGCTCCAGTGCCTCGCCCTCCTGGCGGCGGAAGGCCGTCAGCTGCTCCAGCGCACCGTTGACAGCCTCGAGAGCGGCCTGCCACTCCTCCTCGCTCAGCGCGTCCTCCGTGCGGCGCGTCATCACCTCGGGCATGCGCAGCAGCGCGGCGCCGATGTCGTGCGGCGCGGGGATGCCGTCCTGCCCGGCCTCCTGTATCTGGCGGAGATATTCCTTCATGAGGGGCACGTTGAGCACCTGGCCTTCACAGACGCTTTCCTGCTCGAACCACAGGGCGCACTCCACCTTGCCGCGCACAAGGGCGCTGCTGACAAGGGCGCGCACTTCCATCTCGCGCTCGCGGAAAAGCGGAGCCACTCGGGTGGTCAGATCGAGCGCTTTGGAGTTGAGCGACTTGATTTCGCAGGTGATTTTTTTGTTTAAGAATTGTACGGACTTTTTGCCGTAGCCGGTCATCGAGAGTATCATGCTTGCATGTGTTTTGGGACAAAGTTACAAAAAAAATGTCATATAGCCTGAGAAATCTTTCGGGAGAAAAAGGATTATCGTGATTTATTTCGTAATTTTGTGCCCGAATAAGTGTATTTAGTATCACATTGGCAACCATTCTACATATTGAGACAAGCGCCCGCACATGCAGCGTGGCGCTGAGTCAGGACGGGGCGCTGCTCTTCCATCAGGAAGACCGCGAAGGTCCCAATCACGCCGTGCTCTGCGGCGTGTTTTGCCAGGAGGCGCTCTCCTTTGCCGAGAGTCACGCCATCCCCTTGGACGCCGTTGCCGTGAGCCAGGGTCCCGGCAGTTATACGGGGCTGCGCATCGGTGTGTCGATGGCCAAAGGCATCGCCTACGGCAGAGGGGTGCCTCTCATTGCCGTGCCGACGCTCGAACTGCTTTGCGTACCCCTGCTGCTGCGGGAGGCGGTGGAGGAGGGGAGTCTGTTGGTGCCGATGATTGACGCCAGGCGCATGGAGGTCTATTCGGCCGTCTATGACAGAGCGCTCCGCCAGGTGCGTCCCGTCACGGCGGAAATCATCGGGGAAGACTCGTTTGCTGAGGAGTTGGCACAAGGTCCCGTGTGGTTCTTCGGCGACGGCGCCGACAAGTGTCGCGAGGTCATCAAGAGTCCCAACGCGCACTTCCTGGCCGATCAGGTGCCTCTGGCCAGGTATATGCTGCCTCTGGCCGAAAGGGCCTTCCTCAAAGGCGAGTTTCAGGACACCGCTTACTTTGAGCCCTTCTACCTGAAAGAATTCGTTGCCCTGAAATCAAAAAAACTTTTGTGATGGAAAGACAAATGCAATACAACACCGAGCGTCCCCGGCTCATCCTGCCCGAATACGGACGCGCCGTGCACGAGGCAGTGGCCTATTGTCTCAGCCTGGAAGACCGCGCCGAGCGTCAGGTCTGTGCCGAAAACATCGTGCGCATCATGGCCTCAGTGGTGCAGGAGCGCTTCACGCAGGAAGACGTGCGCCGCAAGTTGTGGAACCACCTGGCCGAGATGTCGGGCTATCAGCTCGATGTGGACTACCCCGTGGAGATAGACCCCCAGCGCGAGGAATTCCGCCCGCAGCCGATGGCCTACCCCATGAAGAGCATCCACCGCCGTCAGTTCGGCTATCTGCTGGAGCAGGCTGTGGCCTATGTGAACTCCCTCCCGCGTGACGAGCGCCGCGAAGCCCTTTCGCGTCAGGTGGACGAACTCATCAACGCTGCCGTCAACCAACCGCAGCAGCAGGAGACCTCTTCCCGCCGCAAAAGACGTTAGCACCGAAAACAAAGCCCGGACACCAATGAGTGCATTCATCATCGAAGGCGGTCATCCGCTCAAAGGCGACATCACACCGCAGGGAGCGAAAAACGAAGCCCTGCAGGTGCTCTGCGCCACGCTGCTCACTTCGGAGCCAGTGCGCATCAGCAACATCCCCGACATTGCCGACGTCGCCAACCAGATACGCCTGCTGGAGGACATCGGCGTGAAGGTGACGCGCCACACGCGAAACGATATGACCTTTCAGGCCGATGCGCTCAATCCGGAATATCTCGAAAGCGAAGAGTTCCTCACGCGTTCGTCCAGGCTCAGAGGCAGTGTGATGTTTCTCGGGCCGTTGTTGGCGCGCTACGGTCACGCGATGACCTCGAAGCCGGGCGGTGACCAGATAGGACGGCGCCGTCTGGACACCCACTTCCTGGGTTTCAGGAAGTTGGGCGCCGACTTCATCTACGACCGGGTGCACGGCACCTTCGATATCCGTGCCGAAAAGGGGCTCAAAGGCGCCTGGATGTTGCTCGACGAGGCTTCCGTCACCGGCACGGCCAACATCATCATGGCTGCCGTGCTGGCCAAGGGCGAGACGACCATCTACAACGCAGCCTGTGAGCCCTATATCCAGCAGCTCTGCCGTCTGCTCAACGCCATGGGCGCCGACATCACGGGTATCGCCTCCAACCTGCTCACCATACGCGGCGTAGAGCGTCTGCACGGAGCGGAGCATCTCATTCTGCCCGACATGGTTGAGGTGGGCTCGTTCATCGGTATGGCCGCCATGTGCGGCGACGGCGTGCGCATCCGCAACGTGCGTTACGACCAGCTCGGCATCATCCCCGACACCTTCCGCCGCTTGGGCATTGAGGTGCAGCAGGAGGACGATGACATCGTCGTGCCCCGGCAGGACCACTACGAGATAGACAGCTTCATCGACGGTTCGTTTATGACCCTGGCCGATGCGCCCTGGCCGGGACTCACGCCTGACCTGCTGAGCGTGCTCCTCGTGGTGAGCACGCAGGCCAAGGGGTCGGTGCTCATCCACCAGAAAATGTTCGAATCGCGCCTGTTTTTCGTGGACAAACTCATCGACATGGGCGCACAGATTATCCTCTGCGACCCGCACCGTGCCGTCGTCGTGGGCCACGACAAGCAGCTTCCACTGCACGGCGGACGCATGACTTCGCCCGACATCCGTGCGGGTATCGCCCTGCTTATCGCCGCCATGTCGGCCAAAGGCACTTCGCGTATCGACAACATCGGTCAGATCGACCGCGGCTATCAGGACATAGAGCAGCGCCTCTCGGCTCTCGGAGCCGTGATACGGCGAGAGGAGTAATGTTCAATGGTCAATGTTCAATGATCAATGATTAAAGATGATTAGGGAAGAGGATTTATACCGCATCGGACAACTCACCCGCACCCACGGCGTGAAGGGCGAACTCTCGTGCACGTTCACCGACGACGTGTGGGACCGCGCCGATGCCGACTACGTCTTCCTGCTCATCGACGGCTGCTTCATCCCTTTCTTTTTCGAGGAATGGCGCTTCCGCAGCGACACGGTGTGCCTCTTCAAGTTTCGCGACGTTGACAGTGTGGAGCGGGCCGAAGAACTGTGTGGCTGCGAAGTCTGGTTCCCCAAAGAACTCACCCCCGAGGAGACCGGCGGACAAGCCTTCTCCGAAGTTTCTCCGCAGCGTTTCACGGGTTACACCCTGGAGGCTGACGGGAAGAAGGTCGGGCGCATTGCCCGCGTGGACACCACCACCGTCAACACGCTCTTCGAGTTGGCAGACGGCCGTCTGATTCCGGCGGCAGAGCCCTTCATCCGTGAAATCGACGCCGCGGCGCGCCGCATCGTCATGACGCTGCCCGAGGGCCTGCTCGACCAATAGGACAAAAGAATAACGATATGGACAACGAGAATAAAAAAAAGATATGCATCCTGGGTAGCACCGGCAGCATCGGCACCCAGGCGCTGGAGGTCATCGGAGCCCATCCCGACCTCTTTGAGGCCTACGTGCTCACCGCCGGGCGCAATGCCGACCTGCTCATCCGTCAGGCGCGTCAGTTTCAGCCCGCTGCGGTGGTGATAGCCGACGAGACGAAATACGCTGAGGTGCAGGAGGCGCTCGCCGACCTGCCCGTGCAGGTCTATTGCGGTGAAGAGGCGCTCTGCCAGGTGTGCGAGATGGAGCCCGTCGATGTGGTGCTCACGGCGCTGGTGGGCTTCGCCGGACTCCGGCCCACCGTGGCTGCCATCAAGGCCCGCAAGACCATCGCCCTGGCCAACAAGGAGACGCTCGTCGTGGCCGGAGAACTCGTGACGCGTCTCTGTCTGGAAAACCGTGTGGCCGTGCTGCCGGTGGATTCGGAGCATTCGGCCATCTTCCAAAGCCTCATGGGCGAGGAGGGCAATGCCATTGAGAAGATTATCCTCACGGCCTCTGGCGGCCCGTTCCGCACCTTCTCTGCCGAGCAGATGCAGACGGTGACGGCGGCTCAGGCGCTGCGTCATCCCAACTGGGACATGGGCGCCAAAATCACCATCGACTCGGCCACCATGATGAACAAAGGCTTTGAGGTCATTGAGGCCCGCTGGCTCTTCGACGTGACGCCGGAGCGCATCCAGGTGGTGGTGCATCCGCAGAGCATCCTGCACAGCGCCGTGGAGTTTGAGGACGGCGCCGTGGTCGGTCAGATGGGCATGCCCGACATGAAGATTCCCATCCAGCTCGCCCTCTCTTATCCCAAGCGTCTCAAGAGCGATTTCCCCCGTGTGGATTGGTACCGTCTCGGACAGATGACCTTCGAGGAGCCCGACCTGGAGCGCTTCCCCTGTCTGGCGCAGGCCTACCGTGCCATCGCCATGGGCGGCGGAGCGCCCTGTGTGCTCAATGCCGCCAACGAGGTGGTCAACCTCGCCTTCCGTGAAGGCCGCTGCCGTTTCCTGCAGATGGCCGACGTCATCAGTGAGTGTCTCTCGCGTATGCCGCGCCTCGACGCTCCCACGCTGGAGGACTATCTGAATCTCGACCGTGACACCCGTCAATTAGCAACATCCCTTCTATGACCGTACTTATCAAAGCCGTTCAGCTCATACTTTCCCTGAGCCTGCTCATCGTCCTCCACGAGGGCGGACACTTCGCCTTTTCCAAGCTCTTCGGTGTGAGGGTGGAGAAGTTCTATATGTTTTTCGACTATCGTTTCCGCCTCTTTTCCACGCGCATGAAGTGGTTCACCCGTCTCTTCCCCCACTTCAAAGACAACGAGACGGACTACGGCATCGGTTGGATTCCCCTGGGCGGCTACGTCAAGATTGCCGGCATGGTCGATGAGTCGATGGACACCGAGCAGCTCAAGCAGCCGGCGCAGGCCGACGAGTTCCGCAGTAAAAGCATCCCCCAGCGCTTCTTCATCATGGCGGGCGGCGTGATGATGAATCTCATCACGGCTTTCGTCATCTACAGTGCCATCATGTTCTCCTGGGGCGAAGACTATCTGCCGGTGGAGAACATCAAAGACGGCTTCGAATACAACGAGCAGGCCCGCGCCGCCGGATTCCGCGACGGCGACCTCCCCGTGGCCATCGACGGCGAACCGCTGCTGGAGTGGCAGACCTCCGTGCTGCGCGACATCTCCACCGCCACCACCGTCACCGTGCGCCGCGAGGGCAAAGAGGTGACGCTCACGATGCCCGACGACCTCAGCCTGCTGGAGATGCTCCAGGCTCAGCCGCCTTTCATGCGCATCGTGCTGCCCGAGGGAAAGCCCCGCATCCTGCCCGAAGAGTGGATTGCCCATCGCGACTACACGCTCCTCACCTGCATCCCCGCCGGCATCCGCTACGGATGGGACACGCTGACGGGCTACGTCTCCGACCTGCGCTATGTCTTCTCCCGCGAGGGGGCTCAGAGCGTGGGCTCGTTCATCACCATCGGCAGCATCTTCCCCGATGCGTGGAACTGGCTGCGCTTCTGGAACATCACCGCCTTCCTCTCCATCATCCTGGCCGTGATGAACATCCTGCCCATCCCCGGTCTCGACGGC
>CADAVI010000039.1 GCA_902791295.1 uncultured Bacteroidales bacterium
CAGCCCTTTCAGGGCAAGATCTCAGATGTCTTTAACCTTTAACCGTTAAACTTTAACCTTTATGAAGCTCAGCGAACACTTTACTTTGGAAGAAATGCTCCGCAGCGAGACCGCTGAGAAGAAGGGCATAGAAAACCGCATCAACGCGGTCGAAGTCAACAACCTCGTGCGTCTGTGCACCAAAGTGCTGGAACCCCTCAGGGAGCACTTCCACCAACCCATTCACATCAACTCCGGCTTCCGTTGTCAGGCATTGAACGCCGCCGTGGGTGGAGCAAAGGATAGCTACCACACAAAGGGTAGGGCCGCGGACATCCCGATGCACCCAGGCTGGCTCGCGTACATCCGCGACCACTTGCCGCACACGGAACTGATTAATGAAGGGACGTGGATACACGTCGCTCTCTGAGCGAACGTGAATCCAAGTGAAGAACTAAGAACGAAGAGTGAAGAACTGATGCTTCACTCTTCACTAAAAAAGGCTCCGAATCCGGAGCCTTTTTCTTGTTTTCAGCAGAGCGCCTGCGTGTCGAGGGCTATCATCAGCTCCTCGTCGGTGGGGATGCAGCAGACGGTCACCTTGGAGTCGTCGGCAGAGAGCACGGCCTCGGTGGCGCGGCAGGCGCGGTTCTTCTCCGCATCCATCTTGACGCCCATGAACTCCAGGCCCTTCGTGGCACCCTCGCGCACCTCCCACTGGTTCTCGCCGGCACCGCCGGTGAAGAGTATCACGTCCACGCCGCCCATAGCGGCGGCATACTGACCGATGTACTTCTTGATGCGGTAGCAATACATCTCCTTGGCCAGGCGCGCCTTGTCGTTGCCGGCGGCGATGCCGGCCAGGATGTCGCGGAAGTCGGAAGAGAGTTCGCTCACGCCGGCCAGGCCCGACTGCTTGTTGAGCAGGTTGGAGAGGCCCTTCGTGTCGAGGCCGAGCTTGTCCATGAGGAAGGTGACGGCGCCGGCGTCGATGTCGCCCGAGCGGGTGCCCATGATGAGACCCTCAAGCGGCGTGAGGCCCATAGAGGTATCGACGCACTTGCCGTCCTTCACGGCGGCGATGGAGGCACCGTTGCCGATGTGGCAGGTGATGATGCGCGTGCCCTCGGGCTTGATGCCCAGGAACTCGCACACGCGCTGCGAGACGTAGCGGTGGCTGGTGCCGTGGAAGCCGTAGCGGCGCACGCCGTAGTCCTTATAAAGCTTGTAGGGCAGGGCGTACATGAAGGCGTAGTCGGGCATCGTCTGATGGAAGGCGGTGTCGAACACGCCCACCTGGGGAATCTCGGGCAGCAGGGCGGTGACGGCGTTGACGCCCTTAATGTTGGCGGGATTGTGGAGGGGCGCCAGGTCGTTGCACTTGGCGAAGTCGGCCATCACCTCGGGGGTGAGGCGCACGCTCCTGTTGAACTTCTCACCGCCGTGCACCATGCGGTGGCCTACGGCATCCAGTTCGTGGAGGTCGCTGAGCACGGCGTAGTCGCCGGAGGTGAGCACCTCGAAGATCCACTGCACGCCGGCGGTGTGCTCGCTGATGGGGCGCTCCATCCTGTGCTTCTCGCCGTTGAGCTTCACGGTGATGAAGGAGTCGGGCAGGCCGATCTTCTCGATGCCGCCGGAGGTGACGACGCTGCGGTCGTCCATATTGTAAAGTGCATACTTGATGCTGCTGCTTCCGCAGTTCAATACCAAAATTTTCATTGCATTCAAATTTTAAAACGAAGAGTGAAAAGTGAAGAGTGAAGAATCACTTGGCGTCCTGCGCCTGGCAGGCGGTGATGGCAATCATCTTGTAGATGTCGTCCACGGAACAGCCGCGCGAGAGGTCGTTGACGGGACGGGCGATGCCCTGCAGGATGGGGCCGATGGCGTCGGCGCCGCCGAGACGCTGGGTGAGCTTGTAGCCGATGTTGCCGCACTCGAGGTTGGGGAAGATGAGCACGTTGGCATGACCGGCAATCTTGCTGCCCGGCGCCTTCTTCTCGCCCACAGCGGCCACGAGGGCTGCGTCGGCCTGCAGCTCGCCATCGACATTGAGCGTGGGGTCGAGCTCCTTAGCCAGACGGGTGGCCTCGACCACCTTATCGACCACTTCGTGCTTGGCGCTGCCCTTCGTGGAGAACGACAGCATGGCCACCTTGGGCTCTGCAATGCCGGCCACACTCCTGGCCGTCTGTGCCGTGCAGACGGCAATCTGAGCCAACTGGGAAGCGTCGGGCATGGGCGTCACGGCCACGTCGCCATAGACGAGCACGCCGCCCTCACCGTATTGCGTGCGCTCGGAGATGATGAGCATCGCACCGCTGACGCAGGAGATGCCGGGCGCACACTTGATAATCTGCAGCGCGGGGCGCAGCGTGTCGCCCGTGGTGGAGAGGGCGCCGGAGATCTGGCCGTCGGCATCGCCGCTCTTGATGATGAGGCAGCCGAAGTAGAGGGGGTCGAGCACCTGCTTGCGGGCCAGTTCGAGCGTCATGCCCTTCTTCTGGCGCAACTGGAAGAGCAACTGGGCGTAGGCCTCCGTCCTGTCGCTGGTGGCGGGGTCGATGATGGTGGCTTTGTCGAGATGCGTGAGGCCGAGCTTCCGGCCGAGCTCCATGATGTCGGCACGGGGGCCGATGAGGATGATGTCGGCCAGGTCGTCGGCGAGCGCCATATCGGCGGCAGTGAGGGTGCGCTCCTCAAGACTCTCGGGGAGGACGATGCGCTGCCTGTCGGACTTGGCGCGCTGAATGATTTGTTGCATTAAAGTGCTCATAACGTAATATGTTTTTTCGGTTTGTACTTTCTGCTTTCTTTTCGGGCTATATGCGGCCCTTCATCAGGATTTGCTCCAACTGCTCGGCGCTGACACGCGCCTTGAACTCGTTGTCGTAAGCCACAGAGATGCGACCCGTCTCCTCGCTGACCACCACGGCCAGGGCGTCGGTCTCCTTGGAGAGCCCTTTGGCAGCACGGTGGCGCAGGCCGAAGTCCTTGGGGATATCCAAATCGTGGGACACGGGCAGGATGCACGAAGCCGCCACGATGCGGTCGGAGTTGATGATGACGGCGCCGTCGTGAAGGGGCGAATTCTTGAAGAAGATGTTCTCCAGGAGGCGCTGGGAGAGTACGGCGTCGAGGCGCTCGCCGGTGCGGACAAAGTCGCCCAGCGGCAGGTCGTTCTGCATCACGATGAGCGCCCCCACCCTGTTCTTGGCCATATTGAGGCAGGCCAGCACGATGGGCGACACCTCGGAGCGCGAATGACGGAACTCCTCGCCGGCATCGCCCAGAAATTGATGAAGCGGTTGGCCCGCTCATGGGTGCCCAGGCGGAAGAAGAAGTGGCGTATCTCCTCCTGGAAGAGCACAATGACGGCGATGGCGCCCACGCTCACCACCTGATCGAGGATGCTGCCCAAGAGCTTCATCTCGACCACCTTGGAGATGATAATCCAAAAGCTGATGAAGAGCAGCAGGCCGTAGAAAATGTTGACCGAGCGCGACTGCTTCATGAGCTTGTAGCAGGAGAAGAGAATCACTGCCACAAGGAATATGTCGAGAATATCTTTTACGCCAACTTCGAACATAACGTGACACATTGAACCGCCTCACGGACGTCGTGAACGCGGAGGATGGAAGCGCCCTTGAGGAGCGCAACGGTATTGAGACAGACGGTGCCGGGAAGCGCCTCTTCGGAGGTGATGCCCAGTGTCTTGGTTATCATGCTTTTGCGCGAGACGCCGACCAGGACGGGGCAGCACAGCTCGCTGACGAGTGCCGGCAAAGTGGCAAAGAGGCGGAAGTCGCTCTCCACACCGCCCGAGAAGCCGAAGCCCGGATCAAGAATCACGTCGGCCACGCCGCACTCATGCAGACGCTCCAGCGCTTCGCCCATGCGGCGGAAGTCGGGCTGGGTGAGCACATAGGGCGCACGAAAACGACAGAGCACCTCGGTCATCTCATCGCAGCCACCGCTGACGTCGTTCACGATGTCGGCCCATCCGCGCTCCAGCACTGCGGCGGCCACCGAGGGGCGGAAGGTGTCCACCGAAACGACGGCCTCGGGCCACTCCCGGCGCACCAAAGGCAGGCTGCAGGAGAGGCGCTCCATCTCCTCACCTTCGGAGACGGGCTGACTGCCCGGACGCGTGCTGCACGCCCCGACGTCAATCATCGAAGCACCCTCGTCGCGAATCTGACGGATGCGTGCCCTCACCACCTCCTCTCCGGCAACCCGGGAAGGGGCGTAGAAGGAGTCGGGCGTGACGTTGAGAATGCCCATCACCTGAGGAGCGGAGAGGTCGTGCAAATGTCCCCTGATGTTAATTGATGCCTTCACTGGCTGCAAAGATAGTAAAAAAAATGTTCTTGCAGGCGCCCGCAGGCTCATTTATTTATACTTTCGCACAAAAATTCTCACTTTAGAGTTTTTTTGTTGACGTTTTTTCAGCCGTTCCACCATTTTATTTTTAATTTTGCGCAAGATATGGGCATACAAGAACTCTATAATATCTATCTCAGCCACCCCAAGGTGACCACCGACACAAGAACGTGCGGCGAAGGTTCGCTCTTCTTCGCCCTCAGGGGAGAACGCTTCAACGGCAACCAATACGCCGCAGCAGCGCTGGAAAAAGGTTGCGCCGCCGTCGTGGTTGACGATGCCTCCGTGGCCCCCGAGGGCGACGGGCGCTACATCGTGACGGACAACGTGCTCGCCACGCTGCAGCAGTTGGCCGCCTACCACAGGGCGCAGCTGAAAATCCCCGTGATACAGGTGACGGGCACCAACGGCAAGACCACCACCAAGGAACTCGTGGCCGCCGTGCTTTCCCGGAAATACCGCGTGCGCTTCACCCAAGGCAATCTGAACAACCACATCGGCGTGCCCCTCACGCTGCTCTCCGTCGCTCCCGACGACGAAATCGCGGTGGTGGAGACCGGCGCCAACCATCCGGGCGAGATTGCCTTCCTCTGCAATCTGGTGAAGGCCGACTGCGGCCTCATCACCAATGTGGGGCGGGCTCATCTGGAGGGTTTCGGCTCGTTTGACGGCGTGAAGAAGACCAAGGGCGAACTCTACGACGATCTGGCCGCCAGGGGCAAATTCGCCTTCGTCAACGGCGACGACGCCGACCTCACGGCAATGGCCGCAGAGCGCAATCTGCACACGGAGGCCTATGTGGAAGGAGAGGTGACGGGATGTACGCCGTTTGTACGCTGTCGCATAGGCGGGCAGGAGGTGCAAACCCGCCTCATCGGTGCCTACAACATCGCCAATGTCCGCGCCGCCGTCACCGTGGGGCGCCATTTCGGCGTGAGCCCGGACGACATCGCGGCCGCGCTGGAAAACTACACACCCAAGCTGGGCCGCTCGGAATACAGGGAGACGGCGCACAACCGCCTCATCGCGGACGCCTACAACGCCAACCCCACGAGCATGATTGCCGCGCTGGACAACTTCAGCCGCATCGGAGGCGAAGGGCGTCTGGTGATTCTCGGCGCGATGGGCGAACTGGGGCCCGAAAGCCCGCGCCTGCACGCCGAAGTGATGCAGCACATCGACTGCGACGCCTGGCTGGTGGGCCGCGAATGGCCGGACGACACGCTGAGGGAGGCCCGCAGATTCGGGAGCGTGGACGACGTCATCGCAGAAGTGAAGCAACACCCCATTGAGGGACGCACCATAATGGTGAAAGGCAGCCACAGCACCAGGCTCTACCTGCTGCCCGATTACCTTTAAATAAGAAGAACTGTATTAAATCAAAAAAATATCATGAAAAAATTATTCTTAGTGATGCTCGCGCTGACGCTGACTCTGGCCGCCGGCGCCCAGCGTACAACGGACGTCCTGGATCGCGGCCTTGTGGCCGTGCCCTCCGGGTCGGGCAACCTGGTAAGTTGGCGTATCTTCGCCGAGGAATACTACGGCGTGACCTACAACCTCTACAAGAACGGCAGCCTGATTGCCGAAGGGTTGGAAGCCTCCGACTATCTGGACGCTGCCGGCGGTTCCGGCACCGCTTATCAAGTGGCCCCGGTGGTGAAAGGCGTAGAGAAGCAGAAATCGGCCTACTCCACCTATTTCCCCGGCGGCTACATCCAGTTTAACGTGGCCGGCGTGGTGGACCGCAACGGCAACAACGTGACCGACCAGTACATCATCAACGACATCTCGCTGGGCGATGTGGACGGCGACGGCGTGACGGAGTTTCTGGTGAAGCGCAACTACACCGGCGACATCCGAAGTGCCTCCAACACCACCTGCTTCCACCACTACGAATGCTACAAACTCGACGGCACCCGCCTGTGGTGGATAGACCTCGGCCCCAACATGATGGCCGGCCCCGACGAGCAGTGGGACTGCGTGATGTTCGACTGGGACCAGGACGGCAAGGCTGAAGGCATCATGCGCGGCGCCGACAACATGATTTTCCACTCGGCCGCCGGCGACATCAACATCGGCAACATGAACTACGTGGCTCCCCGCGACGAATACACTCATCAGGGCGCCGAATACCTCATCTATATCAACGGCCTGACCGGCGTGCCCTACGGAGCGGAGTCGAAGACCGCCTTCACCCCGATGACCTATCCCCTGCCCCGCTTCGAAACCGGCGAGGCAGCCAACCCACTCAACGCCACCAGCACGGAATATGCCAACGCATGGGGCAAGGCCGACACAGGCCACCGCTCCTCGAAGCACTATTTCGGCGCCCCCTTCCTCGACGGACGCCACCCCAGCGTGTTCCTCGGACGCGGATGCTACACGCGTCACAAAATGTGCGCCCTCGACGTGGATCCCGCCACACACCTGCTGAGCGTGCGCTGGCGTTGGGCCAACAACGGCGGATGGAGCGATCCCTGGTTCGGCAACGGCTACCACAACTTCGGCATCGCCGATGTGGATGAGGACGGACGCGACGAAATCGTGTTCGGCTCTATGGTCATCGACGACAACGGCAAGGGCCTCTCCACCACCGGACTTGGACACGGTGACGCAGAACACTGCGGCGACTTCGACCCCTATCGCAAGGGATTGGAGTTTTTGGGATGTAACGAGGATGAGCCCAACATGAACTACCGCAACGCCACCACCTCAAAGATGTACTACCGTTCAGTAGGCACCGGCGATGACGGTCGCGCACTGGTGGGCAACTTCTCCAACAACTTCCCCGGCTGCATGGGACGCAGCACCAACACCCCGCTGATTTCCACCGTGAAAGACAAGGAGCTCACCGGCAGCGGCGTACCCTCCACGAGCGGCACCAATGACGGCCTCTTCTGGAGCCATCTGAATCAGCGCATCTACTGGACGGGAGACCTGCTGGAAGGCATCCTCGACAGCCCGGGCACCGAGCGCGATGCTGTCGTATGGACAACCACCGGCGGACGCGTGTTCCAGTCGAACGGCTGCAAACTGAACAACGACTCGAAGAACAATCCCTGCGCCCTGGCCGACATCTTCGGCGACTGGCGTGAGGAAATCGTCATCCGCAGCGGTGACAATGCCTCCGTGCGCATCTATTCCACCCCCGTTTATACACAGTACCGCATCCCGACACTCTGGCACGACCACCAATATCGCAACGCAATGGTGTGGCAGTGCGTCGGCTACAACCAGCCGCCCCACAAGAGTTTCTTCCTCGGAGAACTGGAGGGCATCACGATGGCGCCTCCCCCATACACCATGACCGGACGCACCGAGATTGCCAACGGCGGCACCATCTCCACCGCTAACGCCGGACAGCACGTTATCGTGTGTGAAACAAATGACACGCACATCACCATAGCCGACGGCGCCAATCCCGATGTGGCCACCTTCAATGTGCCCTCATGGGTGCAGGGCACCGGCAGCTCAAAGACCGACGGCACGGCCGTCATCAACTACGAATATTACACCTGCACGGTGGACGGCGGCGCCTTCACCGGCGGCATGACGCTGGCCAAGCAGGGCGACGGCATCCTGACGCTGCCCGCCGTCAACATGACCTACACGGGCGGCACCAACGTGTGGGCCGGCACGCTGAACTTCGACGGCCAGCTGCCCAACAGCACCACCTGGATCAACCGCTTCGCCACACTCAACTCCAAGGGCAGCTTCCGCTGCATCAAGGCCGAATATGCTGCCAACGTGAACCCCGGCGGCGAGAACGCACTGGGCACGCTGACGACCGACTCCCTCGTGCTGCGCTTCGGCAGCCGCGTGAAGCTGGACGTCTTTGCCGACGGCCAAAAGGCTGACGGCCTCAACATCGGCAAATTGCTCTCCATCGAGACCAAGACCACCAGCGAATGGCTGAACTACGGTCCCGAATACCTGAAGCCCGTCTTTGAAATCGTGCCCCACTACGCAGCCGGCGAAAGCCTGCTGCCCGGCGGACGCTACGAACTGGGCGTCGCTCCAGAAGAAATGGCGGGCGCCTTGGGCGACATCAAGCTGGAAGGCATTGACAACCAGAAACTCGCTTTGGTTGAGGATGGCGGCAAGATTTATCTGGAAGTGACCGGCATGCGCGGCCCCGCCACCGTTTACTGGCAGGGCGACAAGAGCAACGTGTGGGATTTGGCTCAGACAGAGAATTTCAAGAACGTAGATGAAGACGACATCTTCGTCAACGGCGACGTGGTGAACTTCGACGACGCAGCCACTGAGAAGTCTGTCATTTTGGACAGCGACCTGAGCCCCGCCGAACTGAACTTCATCGGCAGCAGGAGTTACACGCTCTCCGGCACGGGCAAACTGACCGGCACCGCCAAGATTAACCAAAGCGGCACGGGCGTCACCACCATCCTGACCGACAACATGCACACGGGCGCCACAACCATCAGCGGCGGCACCCTCACCGTGAACTCGCTCAGCAACTCTTCACGCGCCTACGGTGCACTCGGCGCCTACACCTCGGGCAGCTCCCCCAAGATTACCCTCTCCGGCGGCGGCACGCTGAAGACCACCGCAGAAGTGACCTGCGGCAGCATCATCACGACAAGCGGCACCGAGGGCGGCGTGATAGACAACGCCTCCGGCTTCACCACCCAGAAGGCCATCACCGGCACACTGCTGACGAAGAAGGGCGCAGGCAATCTTAAGTTTGGCGTGGCACCCACCGTAAGCAAGATTGTGATGACCGCCGGCTCCATCGCACTGTCAGTGAACACGACAAAACCCATTGAACTGCAGGGCGGCACACTCTACGACGACGCCCAAAACACCACGCACGCCATCAGTGTGCCCGAAGGCAAGAAGGCCACGTGGGATTTGACCACCGCCTACTACACCGGCTACAGAAACAACCTCACCGGCAGCGGAACACTGACCATCGTGCCGCGCAACTCCGTCAGCCGCGTGCGCATCGAGAGCGGATGGAACGAGTTCCAAGGCACCATCATCCACAGCACCGGCATCCATCTTCCCCTTAAGGGCAGCATGAGCGCACCGAAACTGACGCTTCAGGTCAACGAAGGCTGCACCGTGGCAAGCACCACAGGATATACCTACACACTCGGTGCCGTGACAGGCGAAGGCACGCTGACAAGCACCAATCTTGACTACAACAGCAGCACTCCTGTGGCGGCTGGCTTCGTAACCTGGAACATCGGCAACGCTGTTGGCAAGGACTTTACGTTCGCCGGCGCCATCAATGAACTAAGTTCAACACACTATTGCGTCTTCAACAAGGTGGGCTCCTGCACAATGACCTATACCGGCCCGGGCATGAACATCACCCATCCGGTGAGCGTCAACGGCGGTTTGATTCTCAACAACGCTGGCGGTGCGGACCTGGGCAGCGGCACGCTGACCCTTAAGAGCGGAGCCACACTGACCAGCACGGCCAGCACGCTGCGCAGTTCCGCCATTACGGTTCAAAGCGGCAGCGCCATGTGTGTGACCAGCTGCACGTTCAACGGCGCCAGCATGAACTTCCAAAGCGGCAGTTCACTGACCGTCGGCGATTTGATATCAACGGTGAAGGCCGTCGGTACACTGGACGGCGGCAATGCCAACATTACGGTAAACAACGGTGCAAGTTGCGAGATGTATATCTACAACAACACACTCTGTAGCGTCATCAACACTACCGGGAAACTGACCCTCAACGGCACCTTCAAGTTGACGTACAATACCGGTAGAAGGGGAGTTGTGGCTAAAAATCTACCCAGTTTCAAACTCGTGGACGCCGGCACCATCACCCTGGGCAGCGACTTCGCCTTCGACCTGCAGGAACTGCCTGCCGGCTACTATTGGGATACGAGAACATTTGCCACAGACGGCATCGTCAGCATCACCAACGTGGATCCGACGGGCATCAACGAGCTGCGCGGCACAACTCTCGACAGCGGCGAACTCACCGACGCCTACACCATCAGCGGCACCTACGTGGGTCGTCCGACGAAGCCCGGCATCTATATCCAGAACGGCCAGAAGTACGTTGTGAAATGACGACAGACGAAAGAGTTGAAAAGGCCATAGCCCTGTTCAGGAAGGGCTACAACTGCTCCCAGAGCGTGGCTATGGCCTTTGCCGACCTCTACGGCATCAGTGAAGAACAGATGTCAATGATTGCCGCTTCCTTCGGGGGCGGCATCGGTCGCATGAGAGAGACCTGCGGCGCTGCCTGCGGCATGTTCCTGCTCTGCGGATTGGAAACCAGGCCCGAAGGCATGAGTTATCCGAGCGCAGAACTGAAGAAACTCAACTACGAAGAGGTGCAGCGTCTGGCCGCACGCTTCAAAGAAGAAAACGGAGCGCTGCTCTGCAAGGAACTGCTGGGGCTCGGCCGCCAGGGAGATCCGGTGACGGACAACATGACCCGACCCACTCCCGAAGCGCGGACGGAGGCTTATTATAAAAAACGTCCGTGCGTGCGCATTGTGGAAACGGCGGCACGCATCTACGCTCAATATCTTGAAGAAAAGCATGTATAAACTCCTGGCCGCCGACCTGGACGGCACGCTGGTCAACGAAGAAAAAATCATCACACCCCGCACTTTTGAGTCGCTCATGGAGGCCCAGAGGCGGGGTGTTCGCTTGGCAATATCCACCGGACGCCCCGTAGAGGGCGCTCTCCATCTTGTTGAGCAACTGAAGATGAAAGACTACGGTGGCTGCCTCATCAGCAACAACGGTGCTCTGGTGCACGACTGCGCCACGGGTGATGTTATCTTCTCCCAACCTATAGACGCAGACCTGCTGCCCCTGCTGCTCCAGCGGGCCGAAGAACACCGCTGCGCCTTCGTCGTCTATCAGCCAACCCATGTGCTCACCACCGACGCCGCCAGCGAATACGTGCAGTATTCCGGACGCAACAACCGTCTGCCTGTACACGAAGCCGAAAACTTCCTCCAGGAAGCCCGGGGGCCGCTCTATAAAGGCCTTATGGTGGGCAATCCCGACATCATGCCTGCTCTGCGCGATGCACTCACGGAGGAACTGCGGGGACAGATGGACTTCTGCCTTTCCGAGACCTTCTTCCTGGAATGTCTGGCTCCGGGCGTCAGCAAGATGAAAGGAGTTGAAGCCGTTGCAAAACATTTGGGCATCAGCCGCGAAGAAATTATGGCTTTCGGCGATTCGGACAACGATGTAAGCATGATTCGCTACGCAGGCCTGGGAGTGGCGATGGGCAATGCCAAGGAGAATGCACGGCGCGCCGCAGATTTGGTTACCGCCTCCAACGAAGAGGACGGCATAGCCGACGTTGTGGAGAAATACATACTATGAAATACCGTTGTCTGTTGCTGTTGCTGCTGTTGCACGGCCTTGCAGTCGGGGCCGTTGACGCCGATTCGCTCCTGTCACAGCTGACCCACAAGGAGAAAGTGCGGCTGGTCATCGGCGGCGGCTGGGGCAGCCTCTTCAGCGGATTCAACATCCCCTTCTGCGGCAAGCAGAAAGTGCCCGGAGCCGCCGGTGTGACCCACGCAGTCAAGCGACTCGGCATTCCCTCCGTCGTGATGGCCGACGGGCCGGCCGGCGTGAGGATTAAACCCATACAGAAGAAGGACGGCCGCAAACAGACGGCCTACGCCACAGCCTTTCCCGTGGGTTGCTGCCTGGCTTCCAGCTGGGACACCGCGCTGCTTGAAGAAGTCGGCGCCGCCATCGGTGACGAAGCATCGGCCTACGGCATCGACATCATCCTCTCGCCCGGCATGAATCTGATGCGTTCTCCGCTCTGCGGGCGCAACTATGAATACTACTCCGAAGACCCGCTACTCACCGGCAAACTGGCTGCGGCTATGGTGCGCGGCATCCAAAGCATGGGCGTCGGCACCTCCGTCAAACACTTCGCCTGCAACAATCAGGAGACGGGACGCATGCACAACGACTCACGCGTGGATTCCGCCACCCTGTTCTCTTTATACCTGCGCCCCTTTGAGATTGCCATACGCGAGTCGGCCCCTTGGACAGTGATGTCGTCTTACAACCTGCTCAACGGCGAGCGCACGCAGGAGTCGCGCTGGCTTCTGACCGAAGTGCTCCGGCACCGCTGGCACTATCGGGGCCTCGTGATGACCGACTGGACCTTCCGCCGCAACACCCGACGGCAAATCGCTGCCGGCAACGACCTCATGATGCCCGGTGACGCGCTGCAACGGCGCCAGCTCCGACGGGCCTTCCGGAAACCGGAGAACGGGGAGAATATGCTGGACACCTGTGCGCGGCGTGTGCTGCAACTCGTTCTGAAAACACGCACGGCACGCGGCCTGCAAGCCACCGGAGAGCCCCATCTGAAGGAACACGCCCAACTCGCCCGCCGGGCCGCCGCCGAGAGTTTTGTCCTGCTGCACAACGAGGGCGGCGCACTGCCCTTCACCCCCGAGGCCCGCGTAGCGCTTTTCGGAGCTTCTTCCTACGACCTCGTTGCCGGCGGCACAGGCAGCGGGCACGTCAACGCCGCTTACAAGATAAACCTCTCCGACGCCCTGCCTCATTGTGTCGGGGCGCGGCTGCAGGCGGAATACCGCCGTTGGGCCCAAGGCAACACGCACCGCAACAAGGCTGCCGGCTTCGGCTTCATGCAGAAATTCCTCGGACGCGGCGCCCTCAAAGAGATGCCCCTGAAGCCTAAATGGATCCGTGAGGCGCTCGACAGCGCCGACATCGCTCTCGTCACCGTCGGTCGTCAGGCCGGCGAGGGGCGCGACCGCACCCCATCCGATTTTGAACTCACGCGGGAAGAGCGCGACATGCTGCAGCAGGTGTCGCAAGAGGCCCGCATGAGGGGCATCAAGACCGTCGCTGTGCTCAACGTCAGCGGCGCCATTGAGACCGCCTCGTGGCGTCATCTGGTCGATGCTGTCCTGCTCATCTGGTGTCCCGGACAGGAAGGCGGCGCTGCCGCCGTCGATGTGCTGACCGGCGCCGTGAACCCTTCTGGACGCCTCACGATGACTTGGCCCGAATGCCTGGAAGACCTCCCCTCCACCCGTCATTTCGGCGACGAAAGGGTAACGCTCTACGCCGAGCGCGACAGCGTGGGCTACAGAGCATACATCGGCACGAAACGCCGCCCGGCCTATGCTTTCGGGCACGGATGCTCCTACTCCACGTTCAGGGAGGAACTGTTGGAGGACAGACAAATCGCCGTCACCAACACAGGATCGCGGCCGGGTCGCCACGTGGTGATGTGGTGGAAAAATGGTGTTCTGACAGGCTTTGCCAAGACGCGCCTGCTTGCTCCGGGAGAATGTCAGGTGTTAGGGGATGAGCAAACTGCTGTCGCCATAGGAAAGGAAGCGGAAATCGTGAGTGAGCGCGTAGTCGTAGATGCTGCGCCAGTCGCCGTGAACGAAGGCGCTGACCAGTAGCAGCAGCGTGCTTTGCGGCTGATGGAAATTGGTCACCATCGCCTTCACCACCCTGAATTCATATCCGGGCGCAATGATAATCTGTGTGGACGAGTGCAACACCTCCATGCTGTGCTTCTCCATGTAGCGCAACAGTTCTTCCAAAGCATCCGTTGCGGATTGTTCTGAAGACATCTCATAGGGCATCCACTGGGGCACGTGAAGCTCTTCGCCGTCGCCCGTATCCCGACCTTCTCGGAGCAGTTTCCCTGCCAGAAGTCCCATGTAATAGAGGCTCTCCAGCGTGCGCACGCTGGTGGTGCCCACGGCGATGGCGCTACCTCCGTAGGCCACGAGACGCTCAATAGTGTGACGGCCGACGGCGATGTGTTCGGTGTGCATGTCGTGCCCGCCAATCTGTTCACTCTTGACGGGGCGGAAGGTGCCGGCGCCGACATGCAGCGTCACCTCTTCGCGCTCTATATCTCTCTGCTTCAAGCTGTCCAGCACGCGTTCCGTGAAGTGGAGGCCGGCCGTCGGGGCGGCCACACTGCCCTTGATGCGTGAATAGACGGTTTGGTAAGTAGTCAGATCGGAAGCCTCCGTCTTGCGGTTGAGATAGGGCGGGATGGGCAGTTCGCCAGCCTGCTCCAAAATCTCAGCCCATGTGAGTGACGCACTCCAAGTGAATCGGATGCGTTCTGAGGTACCCTCGTGGCCGAGTCGCTCCGCCCTCACCTCCGCTCCGTCGGGCAGCAGCAGGGAGAGCGTGCCGCTCTTCCACTTCTTCAGATTGCCCACAAGACACAGCCATTCACACTGCCCCCGGCTCAGGAAGTTCTCCTGATATTCAAGAGGCAGGGCCGGCTCGAGGATGAACACCTCTATCTGCGCACCGGTCTCCTTGCGGAAATGCAGACGGGCTTGCACCACCTTGGTGTTGTTGAACACCATGAGCGCATGCTCCGGCAGATAGTCGGAAAGACGGGCGAAACGGTCTTCGCTGATGTCGCCGTGGCGATAGAGCAGCAGTTTGGAACTGTCGCGCTCGGGCAGCGGATATTTGGCTATACGCTCGTCGGGGAGCGGATAGTTGTAGTCTTTTATCTGTATGCTTTTAGGGTCTGTCATAGCGTATATCCCATAAATACAAACCGCAGGCGGGCACGCTCTCTCCGGCCTGACAGCGGTCGCGACACTCGGTGACCCTGCGGAATTCGTCCACCGTCATACGGCCGCGCCCCACCTCAATGAGCGTCCCCACAATGGCACGCACCATGTTGCGCAGAAATCGGTTGGCCGTCACGGTGAAGCACCACACGGGCACCGTGTCTGTCTCGCTGAAATTCACCCTGTTCCACCGGGCCTCCGTGATGCGGCAGAGGTTCGTCTTGACATCGGTGTCCACCTTGGAGAAACTGGTAAAATCTTCGTATTCCCGGAGCACGGCGGCGGCCTCGTTCATGCGCTCGAAGTCGAGCGGAAACGTCACCATCCACGAGCGCCCATCGAGAAAGGCGTCCTTGCGGGTGTGCACATAGTAGTGATAGGTGCGCGCCGTTGCCGAGAATCGGGCGTGCATACCGTCGGTCACAGGCGCCGCGTCCCTCACGGCAATGTCACGGGGTAGCAACTTATTGAGTTTGTAGACCAGTTGCCCGCAATCCACCGCTGCGCTGCAGTCGAAGTGGGCCACCATCGTGCGGGCATGCACGCCGGCATCAGTGCGTCCGGCGCCGGTCACACTGATATCCTCGCGAAGCAGTGTGGAGAGCGCACGGTTCATAACCTCCTGCACCGAAGTGCCGTTGGGCTGCACCTGCCAGCCGTGATAGGCTCTTCCGTTAAAACTAAAGGTGAGAAAATAGCGCACGTTTCCTGTTTTACCGTGCAAAAGTACAAAAAAACGACGTCTTATCCCGTGTAATTCACAATTATTTCCTATTTTTGTATTGAAAATACCCTAATCACAATGAAAAAAACACTTCTACCCCTACTCACCTTCCTGTTCCTGGCTGTTTCATGCACCACGGAAAAAGCGATTCCCGAGACTTCCTATCTCTTCTGTTTCTTCTCCAACAATTCGCCTGAAGGCGAGCAGATTCGCTACGCCATTTCCGATGACGGCTTCAACTACAGGAGCCTGAACGACGGCAAGCCCGTCGTCCTCTCCGACAGCATTGCGCTGACGGGGAGCATCCGCGACCCGCACCTCCTGCGCGGCGAGGACGGCAAGACCTTCTACATGGTGCTCACCGACATGCGCTCCTCTCTGGGCTGGCAGAGCAACGACGGCCTCATCCTCATGAAGAGCACCGACCTGATTCACTGGCAGCACAAGGCCATCGACTTCCCCACCCGCTTCCCCGAGTTGGAGGGCTTCGACCGCGACAACCTGCACGCCGTTTGGGCACCCCAGACCATCTGGGACCCCGATTCGCAGCGCTACATGATTTACTACAGCATCGGCCGTCACGACTGGGAGTACGAGACCAGCGACAGCATCCGCGACGAGAAGACGGGCGAAAAGAAACCCTTCTATCAGCCTTATTTCAAGATTTTCTACAGCTATGTCAACGACGACTTCACCGACATCACGGAGCCTCAACTGCTCTTCGACTTCGGCACGGCAGCCATCGACGGCGACATCGTGCGTGATGAGAAGAACAATCAGTACATCCTCTTCTTCAAGGACGAGGGCCGCTCGGTGGACAACAACGGCTTCAAGACCCGTCAGGGCGTGATGCGCGCCACCTCCAAGAGCCTCACCGGCCCCTACACGATTGAGTGGAAGCATCTGAACAAGCCCGGCCAGTTCCCCGTGGAGGGCTCCAGTGTGTTCCAGTCGGCCGACAGTTCCAAGTGGATTCTGATGTACGACTGCTACAGCGACGGCTACTACCAGTTCTGCGAATCCGCCGATCTGCAGCATTTCACCCACGTTCACGACACGCCCACTGAGGGCAATTTCACTCCGCGCCACGGTTCCGTCATCCTCATCACCAAGGAGGAGCGCCAGCGTCTGGAGGACGCATTTGGATACTAAACACATATGAAAAAAATCGTTTTGGCAGCCCTGCTGCTCGCCGTCCTGCCCCTCTCCGCCCAGCGCGACCGCGGACAGCAGCAAAAGCCGCCCAAGCCCAGCATCGTGCGTAAGGGTTTGATGGGCGCAGAGAAGATTGGACGCGACTGGGTGCTTGTGGTGCCTGACAGCCTCCTGGGCAAGGACATGCTCACCACCACCCGCTTCATCTCCACACCCTCCGAGACGGGTGCCTACGGCGGCGAGCAGTTGCAGGAACAGACCGTTTTTTGGGAACTGAACCCCGACAGCATGCTGGTGTTGCGAGCCCGCATGACCGTCAACGTGGCCGACACCACGCAGCGCATCTCGCGCGCCGTGACGGTGGCCAACGAGAATCCCATCATCGGCCTCTTCGAGGTGACGGAGCACAAGGACAAGGCCCGCAAGATTAAAGTCAACCAGTTCTTTCTGGAGGACGCTCCCGCCCTGGGCTTCTCCGAGCGCGCCAAGCAGCAGCTTTCGATGACGGGCGTCCACAGCGGTCTGTCCTATATTGAGGACATCAAGACCTTCCCGGGCAACGTGGAGGTGCAGATGGTCAAGACCTTTGTCTCGCGCGGCACGTCCAATCCCTCTGCCGCTTCCACCGGGCGCATGACCTTCCGCCTCAACGTCAGCTTCATCCTGCTGCCCGAAGTGCCCATGCTGCGCCGCTATTTTGACCCGCGTGTGGGCTATTTCACCAACGCTTTCACGGAGTATTCCGACGACCAGCAGCGCATCAAGAGCAAGCGGTTCATCTGCCGTTGGCGCTTGGAGCCCAAGAGCGACGAGGATTGGGACAAGATGGCCGCGGGCGAACTCATCGAGCCCAAGAAGCCCATCGTGTACTATATTGATCCGGCCACGCCGAAGCGCTGGCGTCCCTACCTCATTCAGGGCGTCAACGACTGGCAGAAGGCTTTCGAGAAGGCCGGTTGGAAAAACGCCATCCGTGCCGAGGAGTGGCCCGAGAGCGACTCCACCATGTCGATGGAGGATGCGCGCTACAGCGTGATCCGCTATCTGGCTTCCCCCATCGAAAACGCCTACGGCCCCCACGTCAGCGACCCCCGCACGGGCGAGATTCTTGAGAGCCACATCTGCTGGTACCACAACGTGATGACGCTCGTCCACGATTGGTATATGGTGCAGGCCTCCAGCATCGACGAAGCCGCCCGCAAGATGCACTTCGACGAGGCGCTCATGGGCGAACTCATCCGCTTCGTCTCCTCTCATGAGGTGGGCCACACGCTGGGTCTGCGCCACAACTTCGGTTCGTCGAGCACGGTGCCCGTGGACTCCCTGCGCAACAAGTCGTTCGTGATACGCCACGGCCACACGCCCTCCATCATGGACTACGCCCGCTTCAACTACGTGGCTCAGCCCGAGGACGGCATCGGCCGCGAGGGCATCTTCCCCCGCATCGGCGACTACGACATGTGGGCCATCGAGTGGGGCTACCGCCCGATGCGCTATGCCATCGACGAGGACCTCGACCACCAGCTTGAGGAACCCCTTACCTATGAAGCCCAGAAGAATCCGCGCCTGTGGTGGGGCGACGGCGAGACTTACCACAACGACCCGCGCCGCCAGACGGAAGACCTCGGCGACGACGCCGTGAAGGCCAGCGAATACGGCATCCTCAACCTCAAGCGCGAACTCCGCTCCCTGCCCCTGTGGACTGACGAGACGACAGACTACTTCGGTGTCAATCTGCCCTCGATGTACAGCCAGATACTCAG
Organism: uncultured Bacteroidales bacterium; assembly: GCA_902791295.1. Lineage (GTDB taxonomy): Bacteria > Bacteroidota > Bacteroidia > Bacteroidales > Bacteroidaceae > Physcousia. Next base: position 18,585 of record CADAVI010000039.1, read on the forward strand.
CCAGTTCCTGCGCTACGTGAGCCACGTGGCACACAACATCGGCGGCACGCGCGAGACCTTCCGCACGCCGCTTCAGGGCGGCACCCTCTACGAGCCCAACCCGCTGGAGCGCCAGAAGGCGGCACTCGACTTCCTCGACCGCCACTGCTTCCGGGAGCCCCTCTGGCTGCGCGACGTGCCCTACCTCAGACAACTCACCTACGACACGGAGCAGATCACCCTCGCCGTGGCGCGCCGCACGGTGATGCTCGTCACCGACCGCCTCTCCAGCGACCGCCTCAACCGCCTCTGGCCCCTGCGCGACGTGATGAGTCGCGTCACCGACCTAATCATGAAGGAATCGCAAAGCGGCGCCCGCGTTTCGCGCTACCGCCGCGAATTGCAAAGCCGCTACACCCAGTGGCTCATCGACAGCTTCCGCGAGGCCGACGCCACCGACCCCGACCGCCCCACGCTGCTGCTCACGCTGGAGCGCCTGCGCAACCACACGATGTCGGCTTCGCGCGCCACCACCGACGCTGCTACCCGAGCTCATTGGCTCAGCCTTTATGACTTAATTTCCAGAGCATTGAAGATATGAAGCACGCTTTTTTCATCGCGCTCTCCCTCCTTTGCGGCTTGCCGCTCGGAGCTCAGAAGTTTGAGAGCATGGAGGATGTGAACAAGGTGGTCGATCTCACCCTCGACTCCCTCGACAAGGCCGCCACCGCACGCCCCGTGGCCGGCAGCACGCGCAAGGGCGACAACCCCGTGCTCTTCCTCGTGGGCAACAGCACGATGCGCACCGGCACGCTCGGCAACGGCGACAACGGCCAATGGGGCTGGGGACGCTTCGCCCACGAATATTTCGACGGGAACAAGATTACCGTGGAGAACCAGGCCCTTGGCGGCACCTCTTCGCGCACCTTCTACCGCCGCCTCTGGCCTGCCGTGAAACAGGGCATACGCCCCGGCGACTGGGTCATCATCGAACTGGGCCACAACGACAACGGCCCCTTCGACTCGGGTCGCGCCCGCGCCACCATCAAGGGCATCTCCCCCACCGACTCGCTTGAGGTCACCATCAAGGAGACGGGCGAAAGGGAGACGGTCTTCAGCTACGGCGAATACCTGCGCCGCTTCGTGCGCGAGACGCGCGCCTTGGGCGCACACCCCATCCTCATGTCGCTCACGCCGCGCCACGCCTACGAAAAGGGCAGCGAGGGGCGCGTCGTGCGCGTGGACAAGAGCTTCGGCCTCTGGGCCCGCCAGGTGGCCGACGAACTGGGCGTGCCCTTCATCGACCTCAACGAGATTTCCGCCCTGAAATACGAGTGGATGTCGCCCTGGAAGTTCGGCTACCACTTCTATCTGGACAACATACACACCTCCGCCTTCGGTGCGCGCCTCAACTGCCGCAGCGCCGTGGACGGCCTGCTCTCGTGCACGCATCCCGAGGTGCAACCCCTCAAGGCCATGATGACAAATACCGCGCTGCCCACCACAGGCGTGCAGCGCCGCGAAGGCCGCCCCGTGGTGTTCATCACGGGCGACTCCACCGTGAAAAATCAGGACCGCGACTCCACCGAAGGCATGTGGGGCTGGGGCTCCCAGGCCGCGCAGATTTTCGACACGGAGCGCATCACCGTGCAGAATTGCGCCCAGGCCGGACGCTCCTGCCGCAGCTATCTGCGCGAGGGCCGCTGGGACAAGGTGATTAACGACGTACAGCCCGGCGACTTCGTCACCATACAGTTCGGCCACAACGACATCGGCCGCGAGATAGACTACGGCAAGGCCCGCAACGAAATCAGCGGCACGGCCGACTCCTCCCACGTCTATCGCGTGAAGACCGACAGCGAGATGCGCAACGAGGTGGTTTACACCTTCGGCTGGTATCTGCGCAAGATGATTGACGACGTGCGCGAGAAGGGCGCCACACCCATCCTCATCTCCCTGACGCCGCGCAACGAGTGGCCCGACGGCAAGCACATCGAGCGCCGCAACGACTCTTTCGGCCGCTGGTATCGCGAGGTGGCCGAAGAGACAGGCGTCACCTTCGTCGATCTGCACAACATCTCGGCCGATATCATGGACGCCCTGGGGCGCCGTGAGGTGAAGAGCTGCTATATCAAGGACCACACCCACACGTCGCTGCGCGGGGCGCAGATCAACGCCCGCTGTGTGGCCAAAGGCCTGCGCGCCGTCGGCTCTCCCCTCGCCGGATATCTCAAGTAAGACGCATTCGCAGCAGCCCCGCATGCCCTTTGCCCCGTGCATTCGCTGAACATCCTCCGTCTGCTCCTGCGTCAGGAGCGGTTGCGCCGCCGGCGCGATCCCGCCCTGCCGCTCTCTCTTGCGGTGTCTGCGGCCAATGCCGTGCTGCTGACGCTCCTCGGCCTCACATTCCCCCGCACCGTCCGCTCCTGGGCGCCGGACCTCTTCGGGAGTATTTTCTGGCTGCTGCCTGCTTCCGACATCGTCCTGCGCCTCTGCCTCCAGCGCTCGCCATCGCTGCTTTGGCGCCACTATCAGCTGCTTCCTGTGCCCCGTCGCTGCCTGGCAGCGTTTTTCGCGGTGCGCACGCTCTTTTCGGGCTACAATGCCATGTGGCTCTTTTTCCTTGTGCCCTATGCCCTCACGGCGATCTTGCCTGCGGAGGGTGTTGCCGCGTGCCTTCTGTGCATCGTCGGCGGCATGACCGTCATCCTGGCCGACGCCCTGATTTGCCAAAGCGTCCGCCTCGCCCTCCACTCTTCGCTTTTCACGCTCCGTTTTTCACGCGTCACTCTTCACTCTTCACTCTTCATTTACGAACTCCCCCTGCGTCTGCGCAACCGCCGTCTGCGCCTCTCGCTTCTGACCACGCTCTTCACCGCCCTGCTGCTGGCGCTGGCGCTTGCCGTCGGCGACCGTGCGCTCATGTGGACGGACGATGCCCTGCTGTGTTTCCTCTGCTACACGGTGCCGGGCACGCTGCTGCTGACGGGCGTTCCCGGTCACGAGCTCAACTTCATCGGGGCGCTCTCGCTCCGTCGCGGGGCGCTCTGCGCGGTGCTGTGCGAGAAGTATCGCTTCTGCACGATGCTGCTCCTCGTGCCCTTCGTGCTGCTCCTGCCGTCGGTGGCGCTGGGGCGCATCACGCTGCTCCGGAGCCTATCTTCACTGCTGCTCACGGCGGGCGTGCTCTATCCTCTGCTTTTTCTCCCCGCCCCCTTTGTGCGCCAGCCTTTGCCGCTGGAGGGCACACCCTCAGGCGGCACGTCATCGCTCACGCCGCTGTCCTTCCCGCTGCTTATGGCACTGCCGCTCCTGCTGGAGCGCTGGTGTGCTACCCGTTGGGGAGAAGCCGCTCCTGCGGCACTGGCACTGGTGAGCCTGCCGGGCATAATGCTCCATCCCCTGTGGATGAGACGCATCGCAGCTGCCGTCATAAGACGGTTAAGGGTTAAGGGTTAA
>CADAVI010000040.1 GCA_902791295.1 uncultured Bacteroidales bacterium
CGCCGTGGGTGCAATTCTAAAACTAGTTAAAGAAAAATCTGAAAAAATGGCTCAAACCGCGATGATTTGAGCCAAAAACGTGTGTTATTTCTCTTTGCCGAAGGTGAGCTCCTTGCGGAGTGTGCTCAGATAGCTGGGCGTGATGTTGAGGAACGAGGCGATGTCCTTCAGCGAAAGCATCTGCACCACCTGCGGACAGCGGTCGATGAGCCGACGGTAGCGACTGCGGGCGGTGTAGCGGTAATGGTCGAGGTCGCGATCATAGACCATCTTGAACAGGTTCTTCAGTATCCGCACGTTGTGGAGCATCATCTTCGGGTCGCTGTCGAACAGGGCTTGCAGCTCGCGTCCGCTGATGATGCGCACCTCGCAGGGCATGTCCGCCTCAATGCTCACTTCCGACACGTCGCCGTCGAGACAATTGGGGAAGTCGGCCACGAACTCGCCCTCGAAGGCGAAGCCCGTGCAGTAGTCCTTGCCCTCCTCATCGTTGTGCACCGTATACCTGAAACATCCCCGTTCCACGTAGGCCACCCACTGCGCCGGTTCGCCCGCCTCCTCCAGCGTCTCGCCCCGTAGGAACGTTCGCCGCTCCCCATGCTCCATGCAGTACTCCCGCAGGAACTCCAGGTCCAACCCCTCCTTGTAGGGATTGAAGTGCTTGTTCGTTGTCATATGGCTATGAAGATTTTGGAAGTCTGGTTTGATGCCGGGTACATTTACGGCAGCAGGCCGAGAGGGGGCGGCACAAAATCCGGGATGGTGTCGAGCATCGCGATGGGCATCAGACGCAGGGTGTCCGGCACGGGCTTGAAGGGCACGCGGCCGTCGAGGCACACGGAGAGTTCCACTTCGGCGTGGCCGTGGTTCAGGATGTCCAGGTGGCGGGCGGCAGCCCGCGACAGGTCGATGATGTAGCGGGAGGAGTAGGGCCCTCTGTCAGTCACTTTCACGACAACTTCCTTGCCGTTGCGCACGTTGCGCACCCTCAGCAGGGTGCCGAAGGGATATTTGAGATGGGCGCAGGTCAGGCTGTCCCTGTGGTAGCGGGAGCCGCTGGCCGTGCGCCGGCCGTGAAACATGTCGTGATAGTACGACGCCTTGCCTTTCACGGTCAGCGTGCTCTGGGGCTGAAGGGGCAGGCTCATCGCTGCCGCAAGCAAGAATGTCAGGGCAATATGTCCTCTCATGGTATGTCTATTTGAGTACAAATATATGTTATTTTTGCCAAACAGACAAAAAAAGCCGGGAAAAATTTTGCATTTTGTCCTGCGATGCTCGCCTGCGCTCAGATTTTGCGTTGCAAGCGGTGCATGACGATGTAGAAGGCGGGCAGCAGGAAACAGTCGGCCGCAATCCAGGCGGAAGGGTCGCCGATGCTCACGCCGAGGAAGCCCAGCAGCGGCACCACCCACAGCGAGATGCCCATGCGCGCCAGCAGTTCGCTCACGCCGGAGAACATCGCCAGACGCGTGTAGCCCAAGCCCTGCAGCGAGTAGCGGTAAATCACCAGCGTGCCGAGAAAGAGATAGCAGGTGCAGGAGCAGTGGAGGAAGAGGGCGGTGTAGTCGAGCAAGGCGGTTTCCGAGGCCGGGATGAAGAGCATCGCGATGTCGCGGGCGCCCTTCCACAGCAGCAGCATCGTGGCCAGGGCATAGACGGACATCATGCCCATCGCGTCGCGTATTCCCCGATGGATTCGCCGGAAATAGTGGTTGCGGTTGTTGCCGTCGATCTTCGCTCCGGCCAGTTTGGCGGCGCCCAGATTCTGCCCGCAATAGGTGGCCATCGCCACCCCGAGATTTTCAAACGGCGTGATGAAAAACATCTTGATGCGCATGGCGGCCGTGAAGGCTGTGGCGCAGGCCACGCCGAGGGCGTTGTTGGCGCTCTGGAGCATGACGCTCCCGATGGCCGTGATGCTGAACTGCAGCCCCATAGGGACGCCGTGCCCCACCAGCGTCCACACCTCGCTGCGCCTGGCGTGCCAGTGACTGTCGTCCCACAGGATGGGCAGGCGCTCGCGCATATAGCGCCAGCAGAGCACGATGCAGATGAGCTGGGAGAGTGCGGTGGCCCATGCGGCGCCGTCCACGTTCATGCGGAACACGGCGATGAAGACCACGTCGAAGATGACGTTGAGCACAGCCGAGAGCAGCATGTAGAAGAAGGGCGTCTTCGAGTTGCCCAGGGCGCGGATGACGGAGGCCTCGAGGTTGTAGAAAAGGTTGCAGGGAATGGTGAGGAAGGTGACGAAGAGGTAGAGCCACGCCTCGTGCATGATTTCCTGCGGGGTGTCCATCAGCCTGAGGATGCTGCGGCAGAAGAGGCAGCAGACGACGCTCATGACCAGAGAGAGGATGAGCCCCACGGCGATGCTGTGGCGGAAGAGCGAGCGGACGCCCGCTTCGTCGCGTGCCCCGAAGCGTTGCGCGATGGGAATGCCGAATCCGCCCGTGGTGCCGATGCTGAAGCCCAGGATGAGAAACAGCACGCTGGATGAGGCGCCCACGCCGGCCAGAGCGTTCATGCCCAGCAGTTGCCCCACGATGGCGGCATCGACCAGCATGTAGCCCTGCTGCAGCACGTTGCCCAGCATCAGGGGCAGGGCGAAGGAGAGGATGAGGCGGGCGGGTGACCCGCTGGTCATTTCCTTAACCACGCTTGTCGATGTAACGGAGGAAAAAGTCGGGTTTGTCGTTCACGATGAGCGCCTCGGGGAACTGCGTCTCTTCGATGAGCGGCCAGGCGTAGCGGTAGTCGCCGATGGAGAAGGAGATGTGGGCGTCGCTGCCCAGGATGACGGGCACTTCGTAGCGTTTGCACAGGCGCAGGATTTCCAGGTTGTTGGGGCGTGCCTGCTCCTTGTGGCGCGAGGGGATGAGGGAGGAGGAGTTGATTTCAAGCAGCGTGTGCGCCTCCTTGGCGGCCAGCACGACGGGCTCGAAGAGCAGTTCGGCGGTGCCGTCGCCCGGATGGGTGATGATTTGCACCCAGGGGTTGCGTATGGCGGCAATCATGCCGTCGGTGTTTTCCTCCCGTGTGCCGGGCGTGTAGCAGAGCTGGTGGATGCCGGCGATGCGCAGGTCGAGATATTTCTCGTAGTAGCGCTCGTCCAGGTCCAGCGTGCCCCGGGTGTCGAGGATGTTGAGCTCGGCGCCCATGAGGAGCTTCACGCCGTACATTTCGCGGGGAATGACGTGCATGTTGCGGAAGTAGATGGGCGTGCAGCTGCCGGGAATGGAGGGGGCGTGCTCCGTGATGCCGAGGATTTCGATACCCTTGTCGGCGGCGGCGCGTGCCATTTCCTGTATGGTGCTGTAGGCATGACCGCTCGCAACGGTGTGTGTATGAGCGTCAATAAGCGTTTTCATAGAAATTTTGATGATATTCGGCTGCAAAGATACACAAAGTTGGGCAGATTGTTTGCCGCTTTCGGTGTTTTTTTTTAACTTTGCCCTGCAAAAATAAGAAAAACGTCCATGAAAACACTTTGCTCTTTCCGCTCCCTCAGTTCCCGTGGGATGAAGATTTGCCTGCTGTCGGCCCTCGTTGCGTGCGCCTTGTCGCTGCAGGCCCGCACCACGTATAATTTCAATGCAGACTGGCGCATCGACCGGCAGAAGAAGACCGTCACGCTGCCTCATGCCTGGAATGAGGACGAGGCCTTCCGTGTCTCCACCAATGACCTGAGCGGCGGGGAGGTGTGGTATCGCAAGACGTTTTCGCTCGACCGCCTGAATCTGAAGCCCGGACAGCGCGTGTTCATCGAGTTCGAGGGCGCCCGCATCGCCGCCGAGGTGACGCTCAACGGACAGCGCCTCGGCCTGCACGAGAACGGCGTGATGGCTTTCGGCTTCGACCTGACGCCCTACATAAAGAAGGGTGACAACCTGCTGGAGGTGCGCACCGACAGCCGCATGGACTATCGCGAGAAAGCCACCAACGCCCGCTTTCAATGGCATTCGCGCGCCTTCTTCGCCAACTACGGCGGTCTGTCCAAGAATGTGTGGCTCCACGTCACCGGCGGCGAGGTGTATCAGACGCTGCCGCTCTTCAGCACTCTGGGCACCACCGGGCAGTATGTCTATGCCCGGGATTTCGTGATTGACGAACATCGCGCCACCGTGTGCGTGGAGAGTCAGGTGATGAATGCGGGCAACGCCCCCGTACATCGGGCTCTGAAGGTCACGGTGAGAGAGCGCGACGGCAGGGAAATAGCCCGTTTTATCGGTAAAAGCAAACTTATCGCGCCGCAGTCGTGCGTGACACTCACAGCAGAGCAGCGTCTCGACGGCCTGCACTTCTGGTCGTGGGGCTACGGCTATCTCTATGATGTGGAGACCTCCCTGCTTTCGCCCGATGAAACCGAGGAAGATGCCGTGGTGACCACCACGGGATTCCGCAAGACGGAGTTCAGGAACGGCATGATATACCTCAACGACCGGGTGATGACGGTGCACGGCTACGCGCAGCGCTCCACCAACGAGTGGCCCGGTGTGGGCTCGTGCGTGCCCGCCTGGCTGAGCGACTACTCCAACGGGCTCTTCGTGCGCGGCGGCGGCAACGTGGTGCGCTGGATGCACGTGACGCCCGGCAGGCAGGATGTGGCTTCGTGCGACCGCGTGGGGCTCATCCAGGCTCTTCCCGCCGGAGATGCCGAGCGCGACGCCAAGGGACGTCAGTGGGTGCAGCGCCTGGAGCTGATGCGCGACGCCATCGTCTATTGCCGCAACAACCCTTCGGTGCTCTTCTACGAGTGCGGCAACCAGCGCATCAGCGGGCAGCACATGATAGAGATGAAGGGCCTGCGCAACGAGTTTGACCCGCACGGCGGCAGAGCCATCGGCTCCCGCGAGATGCTCGACCAGCCGGAAGCCGAATACGGCGGCGAGATGCTCTACGTGAACAAGAGCGACACGAAACCCATGTGGCAGATGGAGTATTGCCGCGACGAGGCGCTGCGCCTCTACTGGAACTCGTGGAGCTACCCCTTCCACAAGGAGGGCGACGGCCCGCTCTATCGCGGCGGCGACCCCACGGCGTGGAACCACAACAACGATGAATTCGTGGCGGAACTCGTGCGCCGCTGGTACGACTATTGGTTGGAGCGGCCCGGCACGGGCACGAAGGTCAACAGCGGCGGCGTGAAGATTATCTTCAGCGACACGCAGACGCACGGACGCTCGGCCGACAACTACCGCGTGAGCGGTGTGGTGGATCCCATGCGTGTGGAGAAAGATGCCTATTGGGCCCACAGGGTGATGTGGGACGGATGGGTGGACGACCTCGCGCCGCACACCTACATCGTGGGCCATTGGCAATACGAAAGGGGATTCCGCGTGCCCACCGTCTATGTGGTGTCCAATGCCGACAGCGTCTGTCTCTACCAGAACGGGCGCCCCATTGAGGCTGTGCGCCACGACTACCGCTTCCTTTGGACGTTTAAGGATGTGCCCGTGGAGAGCGACCGCCTGGAGGCCAAAGGCTTCTCGGGCGGAGAGCTGCAGTCGCAGTATGCTTTGGAAACGCCCGGCGCTCCTGCGGCTCTGAAGCTGACGCCCATCCTCAATCCCTTGGGGTGGAAGGCCGACGGCGCCGATGTGGCTCTGGTGCAGGTGGAGGTGACGGACGCCCAAGGGCGTCGCTGCCCCTTGGACAACAGGATGATTAAGTGGCGCCTGAAAGGTGCGGCCGAATGGCGCGGCGGTGTGGCCAAGAGCCGTCTCGGCGACGTTGTGACGAACCACGCCCTCTGCGACACGCTGCCCGTGGAGTGCGGCGTCAACCGCGTGATGTTGCGCTCGCTGCCCGGCAAGAGCGGAAAGGTGACGCTGACGGCACGCGCCGAAGGGCTGCCCGAGGCTTCGCTGACGCTTGAGACGGAGGCTGTTGAGACGACAGACGGCCTGTCTGACTACCGCCCCGAGCGCATGCTGCCCTCGCTCCTGGAGCGCGGCGAGACGCCCCGCACGCCGTCCTTTGTGCCGCGGATGGAGAATGTCTATGTCATTGACGTTGAGGCCGGAAGCAATAAGGAACAAGCCTACAGAGCCATCGACCGCTACGAGAACACCGACTGGGTGAGTGCGGCCGACCTGGATTCCGCCTGGATCACGTTCACGCTGGCCGATGCGGCGCCGATAGATGTCGTCTGCCTGAAGATGGGCAGCTTCCGCAACGCGAGCTACGCCATCGCCATTGAGGCCGACGGACGGGAAGTGTGGCGCGGCCGCACGCCCAAGGCGCTCAGCTATGTGCGTCTGCCGCTGAAGGATGCTCCGAGGGCTGCGCGCTACACCATACGGCTGGTGGGTCAGTCGAATCTGGGCGATGCCTTCGGTATGGTGCAGGAATTGGATTCGCGCAACGACGAGCAAGTGTCGCGCGAGCGCCGCACGCTGAAGATTATTGAAGCCGAGTTCCTGCGCAACATCCGTTAGGCATCAGGCTTTCTTGCCGGTTTTGAACCCTCTGAGAACCCTCTGAGAACAGTCTGGGAACCCTCTGAGAAGCTTCGCGAAAGCATATTTTGGGTGGGAAATGCGTCTTATTTGAAAAAAAAGACGTATCTTTGTCGCGCAAAAAAGTAAATAGAATTATGAAGATAGCAGTTATAGGAGCCGGAAACATGGGCGGAGCCCTGATTCACGGCTGGGCCAAGAGCGGCCGGGTGGAGCACATCGCCGTGGCCGACAAGAACGAAGCGCTGCTGGCGCAGTTCAAAGCAAAATATCCCGCGTTGGCAACCACGACAGACAACGCGGAGGCCGTGAAGGGTGCGGACATCGTGGTCGTTGTGGTGAAGCCCTGGCTGATGCCTGTCGTGCTGGGCGAGATAAAGGGTGCGCTCGATTTGGAGCGGCAGATTGTGGTGAGCGATGCCGCCAATTTCACCACGGAGAAGCTCGCCGAAGCGTTGGGCGAAGATGGCCAGTATTGCTACGTGATTCCCAACATCGCGGCCGAATACGGCGCCTCGATGTCGTTCATCGCCAAGGGACAAAGCGCTACGGAGGACACACTCTCCAGGGTGAAGGCGCTCTACGCCCTCGTGGGCGACACGCTTGCGGTGACGGAGAACCTTGTCGGACCCGGCATGATGATGGCCTCGTGCGGCATCGCCTACGTGATGCGCTACATCAGGGCGCAGATGCAGGGCGGCTGCGAGATGGGCTTCTATCCCGCTCAGGCCAAGCAGATTGCGCTGCAGACGATGCAGGGCGCCGTGTCGCTGCTCAAGGAGACCGGATGGCACCCCGAGGAGGCCATCGACAAGGTGACCACACCCGGCGGCGTGACGATAAAGGGACTCAACGAACTCGACCACGCCGACTTCACCTCCGCCGTGATTCGTTCGCTCAAGGCAGGACTGAAGTGACGGTTAACGGTTAATGGTGAATCAGACTATGAAATACTTCAGCAAAGAAACTTATATCGCCCGCAGAGCCGAGCTCAGGAAGAGGGTGGGGAGCGGCCTGCTCGTCTTCATCGGCAACGGGGAAGTGGGCATGAACTACCGCGACAACGGCTACGCCTTCCGTCAGGACAGCACGATGCTCTACTACTTCGGGTCGGACTACGCCGGCATGTGCGCCCTCATCGACATCGATGCCGACAGGGAAATCATCTTCGCCGACGAACTGACCATCGACGACATTGTGTGGATGGGCGATATGCCCACCAAGCGTGAGATGAGCGCTCTCGTGGGTGTGAGCGACGTGAGAGCCCGCAGGGAATTTGAGCCCTATGTCAGCGCCGCTCAGCAGAAGGGGCAACGCCTCCACACGCTGCCGCCCTACCGTGCAGAGCATGAGCAGATACTGTCCCTTTGGGGCACGGAGCCGTCGGTGGACTTCATCATGGCGGTGGCCGACATGCGCAACCACAAGACACCCGAAGAGGTGGAGCAGATAGAAATCGGCGTGGACCGTTCCGTCGATATGCACCTGGCCGCCATGAGGGCCTGCCGTCCGGGCCGGCGCGAGTGCGAGGTGGCTGCCGAGATACGCAAGGCCGCCTTCATGGGCGGATGCGAGATGTCGTTTCCCATCATCTGCACCGTCAACGGGCAGACGCTCCACAACCACAGTCAGGAAAACCTGATGCAGGAGGGCCAGATGCTGCTGGTGGACGCCGGCGGCGAGAGTCCCTTGCACTATGCCGGCGACCTCTCCAGCACGATGCCCGTGGGAGCACACTTCACGGAGCGTCAGCGCACCGTCTTCGACATCCTCTACGGCGCCCATCAGGCGGCGGTCGGGATGCTGGCGCCCGGCGTGAACTTCCGTCAGGTGCACCTCAAGGCCGCCGAGACCATCTGCGAAGGGCTCAAGGGGCTGGGGCTGATGAAGGGCAACGCCCGCGATGCCGCCGAGAGCGGAGCCTATGCGATGTTCTTCCCCTGCGGCCTGGGCCACATGATGGGCCTCGACGTGCACGATATGGAGAACCTCGGCGAGCAATACGTCGGCTACGGCGGGCGCGAGAAATCGACGCAGTTCGGCTTCAAGAGCCTGCGCCTGGGGCGCGACCTCGAGCCGGGCTTTGTGTTCACCATCGAGCCGGGCATCTATTTCATCCCGCAGCTGATGGACCTCTGGGAGAGTCAGGGGCTCCACCGCGACTTCCTCTGCTACGACGAGATGCGCAAGTGGCGGGACTTCGGCGGCATACGCAACGAAGAAGACTATCTTATCACGCCCGACGGCGCACGCCGCCTGGGTCACAAAATCAAACCTATGACGGCCGATGAGGTCGAAGCAGCCAAGAACTTTTGCGCGGCAAATGAGCGCGAGTAAAACGAAACGAACCTATGAAATTTCCTCTGACCTGTCCCGCCAACGAGGGCGGCATGAACGAGCGTGTGCGCAGATTGCGCCAGGAGAGTATCGACACCCCCACCACGCTCACCATCGAGCGCGCGCTCATCGAGACGGCGTTCTACAAAGAGAACTACGGCAAGATGCCCAACTGCATCCTGCGTGCCCGTAACTTCTACGAAATCTGCAAGAAGAAAACCATCTATATCGGCGAGGGCGAACTCATCGTGGGCGAGCGCGGCCCCAAGCCCAAAGCCGTTCCCACCTTCCCCGAACTCACCTGCCACAGCGTGGAGGATCTGCGCACGCTCAATTCACGCGAACTGCAGCCCTACTACATCAGCGAGGAGGACATCCGGACCTACGAGCGCGAGGTGATTCCCTACTGGCAGGGCCGCACGCAGCGCGAGCGCATCTTCTCCCACGTGTCCAAGGAGTGGGAGGAAGCCTATCACGCCGGCGTCTTCACCGAATTTATGGAGCAGAGGGCCGGCGGCCACACGGCGATGGACGGCAAGATGTACCGCAGCGGTCTGCTCGACCTGAAGAAGCGCATTGCCGAACGCATTGCCGCCCTGGATTATATCAACGACCCGCTGGCCACAGATAAAGAGCAGGAGCTGGAGGCCATGTCCATCTCGTGCGATGCCGCCATACTCTTTGCCGAGCGTCATGCCGAGTTGGCCGAGAAGATGGCCGCAGAGACGAAGGACGAAAAGCGCAGGGCCGAACTGCTGAAGATTGCCGACGTCTGCCGTTGGGTGCCCGCCCACGCGCCGCGCGACCTGCAGGAGGCCATACAGATGTACTGGTTTGTGCATCTGGGCACCGTGACCGAACTCAACGGTTGGGACTGCATGAATCCCGGACATATCGACCAACACCTCTGGCCCTTCTACGAGAAAGGCGTCAAGGACGGCACGATGACGCGCGAGAAGGCCAAGGAGCTCATCAGCTGTTTCTGGATTAAGTTCAACAACCAGCCGGCGCCCCCGAAGGTGGGCGTGACGGCACTCGAGAGCGGTACCTACAACGACTTCACCAACATCAACATCGGCGGCATCGACCGCGAGGGGCGCAACGCCGTCAACGAACTCTCCTACGTCATCCTCGAGGTGCAGGAGGAGCTCCACGAACTGCAGCCCGGTCTCTCGGTGCACGTGGCCAAGGTGACGCCCGACGACTTCGTGCTGGCGGCTGCCAAGGTGATTCGGCAGGGGCACGGCTATCCCTCGCTCTTCAATCCCGACACCTACACCCGGGAACTCATGCGTCAGGGCAAGAGCCGCGAGGACGCCAACGAGGGCGGCTGCTCGGGATGCATCGAGGTGGGCGCCTTCGGCAAGGAGGCCTACATCCTCACGGGCTATCTCAATACGCCGAAGATTCTGGAAATCACGCTCAACAACGGCCTTGATCCCGTCAGCGGCAAGAAACTCGGCCTGGAGACGGGCGATCCGCGCACCTTCAGGACCTACGACGAACTCTACGAGGCCTACCACCGGCAGATGCTCTACTTCGTCAACATGAAGCTGGCCGTGAACAACTACATCGAGCGTATGTTCTCGCTCTACGCTCCCGCCACCTTCCTCTCGCTCTTCATCGACGACTGCATCGAAAAAGGCCAGGACTACTACAGCGGCGGTGCGCGCTACAACACGACCTACATCCAGTGCACCGGCCTGGGCACCGTCACCGACTGTCTTTCCACCCTCAAGACGCACGTCTTCGGGAGCGGACGCTACACGATGGACGAACTGCTGCGGGCTGTGGCCAACAACTGGGAAGGCGAGGAGAAGATGCGTCAGTACATCATCAACCACACGCCCTTCTTCGGCAACGACAACGATGAGGCCGACGCCATTGCCGTGAAGGTTTATGACGACCTGGTGGCGGCCATTGAGGGTCATCCCAACACGCGCGGCGGCAAGACGCAGCTCAACATGCTCTCCACCACCTGTCACAACTACTTCGGTTCGGTGTGCGGCGCGTCGGTCAACGGCCGCATGGCCCGCTTCGCCATCTCCGACGGCACGTCGCCGGCACACGGCGCCGACACCCAAGGCCCCACGAGTGTGGTGAAGAGTTTGGGCAAACTCGACCAGACGAAGTCGGGCGGTACGCTGCTCAATGTGCGCTTCGTGCCCGACATGATGAAGGGCGAGGAGGATTTGAAGAAGCTCGGCAGTCTCATCCGCACCTACTTCTCGCTGGGCGGACACCACATCCAGTTCAACGTGGTGGACACCGCCACGCTCCACGATGCGCAGCAGCATCCGGAGCGCTATCGTGACCTGTTGGTGCGCGTGGCCGGCTACAGCGACTACTTCAACGACATGACACCCCAGTTGCAGAACGAAATCATTGCACGCACGGAGAATGAGGCTTTTTGACATCAAACGCTTCGCCATCCACGACGGGCCCGGCATCCGCACGACGCTCTTCATGAAGGGATGCCCGCTGCATTGCGTGTGGTGTCACAATCCCGAGGGCATCAGCTACGAGCCGACCCGCCTCTTCACCGCCTCCAAGTGCATCCATTGCGGAGCGCACGAGACGGAAGGCGTCGAAGGCTGTCCCACACTGGCGCTCCAGGAGGCCGGCAAGGACTGGACGCTGGAGGACATCCTGAAGGTGGTGGAGAAGGAGCGGCAGGTGATGGAAGAGTCGGGCGGCGGCGTCACGCTCTGCGGCGGCGAACCGCTCATGCACCCCGAAGCGCTTCTGGAAGTGCTCCGGGCGCTCGGCGAAAGGGGCTTCCACCGCACGGTGGACACGACGCTCTACGCAGCGTGGGACACGGTGGAGCGTGTGCTGCCTCATGCCGAACTGTTCATGGTGGATGTCAAACACATGGACGACGGATTGCACAGACAATACACAGGAGTCGGCAACGAACTGATATTGGATAATATCCGCAGGTTTGCCGCTGTGAAGGACAGACCGCAGCTGTGGTTGCGCATCCCCCTGATTGACGGCGTCAATGCGGATGACGGCAATCTGGAGGCAACGGCCTCGTTTATTGCCTCATTGCCTTCCAAGCCCGAGCAGGTCAATCTCTTGCCCTATCACGATGTGGGCAAAGCGAAACACGCCCGCATGGGCAGTCAGTATAACCCCCAAAACTATAAAATGGACGTCCCCTCGGAGGAGTTGCTCGCTCATGCCGGGGACTTGTTTAAACGATATGGCATCACAACAATCATCGGCGGATAAACTGGCCGCCCTGCGCTCCTGGATGAAGGATGCGGGGAAGCCAGTCATCGTCGTACCAACGGAAGACCCGCACGGTTCGGAATATGTGCCGGCTCATTGGAAGACAAGAGAGTGGCTCACAGGTTTCACCGGCAGCGCCGGCACGGCTGTTGTGACGCAGCAGGAGGCTTTCCTGTGGACCGATTCGCGCTACTGGCTGGCGGCGGAGGAGCAGCTTCGCGGCAGCGGCTTCTCCCTGAAAAGAGATTTGGTGGACGAGTCGGTGGATGAATGGCTCAGGGAGCGCGGGCTGAAGGAAGAACGACTCTCGGAGACCGACATCGATGCGCTCTGGCCGGAGCGTCCGGATTTCCCGCTTTCGCAGCTGGAAATCGTCCCGATGGAGTATGCCGGCGTGTCGGCCGAAGACAAAATAGAGAGGCTCCGGTGTTGGCTGGGGGAGGAAGGACGCACTTCCTGTCTTGTGTCGTCGCTGGCCGAAATAGCATGGCTGCTGAATCTGCGCGGCGACGACATTCCCTATACGCCAGTGTTTATCTCCTACCTCAAGGTGAGGAAGGAGGGAGAGCATACCCTTTACATCCACCGGGAGCAAGTCAGCGCGGCGGTTGAGGCATATCTCCGCGGCCTCAACATCGGTCTTGCACCCTATGAAAACGCTCCGGCGGAGGAGAAAACGGAAACGCCGATACCGTTTTGGCGTGCCGTGAAGAACCCGGTGGAGCAGGAGGGCTACCGCGAGGCACACATCAGGGACGGAGTGGCCATGGTGCAGTTTCTCCGTCGTTTGGATGAGGCCGACGTCACGCAGTGGACGGAAATCTCCGCAGACAGGACGCTGGAGGCGCTTAGGGCGCAGCAACCGGGGTTCAGGGGGCTGTCGTTCGAGACCATCAGCGGCTACGGAGCACACGGCGCCATCGTGCACTACGAGCCGACGCCCGATACCGACATTCCGCTCGAACCGAGGAGCTTCCTGCTGCTCGACAGCGGCGGCCACTATGAATGCGGCAGCACCGACATCACGCGCACCATTCCTCTGGGGCCCCTCACGGATGAAGAGCGGCACGTCTATACGCTTGTTCTCAAGGGCCATCTGCAACTGCAGAACGTGATTTTCCCCGAGGGTACCTGCGGATTGCAGCTCGACACCTTAGCCCGTATGGCCATGTGGCGGGAAGGTCATGACTACGGCCACGGCACCGGCCACGGCGTAGGCCACCGCCTGGAGATACACGAGGGCCCCTGCCAGTTTCGCAAGAATGTGCGCCGCGACACGCTGACTCCTTTCCATGAGGGCCAGACGATGACCGATGAGCCCGGCATTTATCTGGCCGGCCGCTTCGGTGTGCGCCACGAGAACACGATGCTGATTTGTCGGGCGGAGGTTGACGCCTATCCCGGAGGACAGGGCGGCAGATTTCTCTGTTTCGAGCCTTTGACGATGTGTCCCTACGACAAGCGCCCCATTGTGAAGGAGATGCTCACCATGGAGGAACTCACCTGGCTTAACCAATATCACGCCAAGGTGCGTGAGACGCTTTTACCCCGACTTCAAGACCCGAAAGACCGCGAATGGCTCATATCTGCCACATCACCGCTTTAGACGACGGGCGCATCAGGGTGTATGCCCGTTTGACAGAGGCGCAGCTTCGCAATGAGTTGCACCCGGAGGATGGTGTGTTTATTGCCGAAAGCCCGAAAGTGATTCGGGTGGCGATGGAGGCCGGCTACCGGCCCGAAAGCCTGCTCTGTGAAGAACGTCACATAGAGGGTGATGCCAAGGATATCATTGCACGCTGTGGAGATATCGACGTCTATACCGGAGCGCGTGACCTGTTGGCTCAGCTGACAGGCTACACACTGACGCGCGGCGTGTTGGCCGCGATGAAGCGTCCGCAGCTGCCCGCGGTGGAGCAGGTGTGCCGGAACGCCCGCAGGCTCTGCATCATACAGGGTGTGTGCGACGCGACAAATACGGGAGCCATCTTCCGCAGCGCCGCAGCACTGGGCATCGACGGCATCCTGCTGACGCGCGACTCCAGCGACCCGCTCAACCGGCGCTCGGTCCGGGTGTCGATGGGTTCTGTGTTTTTGCTCCCCTGGACTTGGGTGGACAACAGCGAGGAGGTGAGGGCTTTCGGCTTCAAGACTGTGGCTATGGCGCTGACCGACAAGAGTATTCCGCTGGATGCCCCCGTCTTGCAGCAGGAAGAGCGTCTGGCTTTGGTGATGGGCACCGAAGGCGACGGCCTGCCCCGCAAGGTGATTGAGGGCGCCGACTATACGGTGCGCATCCCTATGTACCACGGCGTGGATTCGTTGAACGTGGCTGCGGCTTCAGCCGTCGCCTTTTGGGAGTTGAGAAGGAGATGATGCTGTCTGTGCTCATACCGACTTACGAACGCACCTGCTACAAACTGGTGGAGGATTTGCATGCTCAGTTGGAGGCTTCGGGAGAAGATTATGAAATCATTGTGTTGGAGGACGGCGGTCGCGACCAGGTGTCGCACATCGCCAACCTGAAAATCAACGAGCTGAGCCATTGCCTTTACGAGCGCAGAAGCGTCAATGTCGGACGTTCTGCCATCCGCAACCTTTTGGCCGACAAGGCACAGGGCGATTGGCTGCTCTTTATTGATGCAGATGCAAAGGTGGTACGCAGCGACTTTATCCGTCGCTATTTGGCGGCTGTGTCGGAAGGTCATCAACTGGTGTGCGGCGGCATCACGCATTCTGCGACTCCTCCGGCAAAGGATTGTCTCTTGCGTTGGACTTACGACAGAACGTTCGAGTTGCAGGTGGGCTTGGTGAGTCCGAAGTTGAGTTGTTTCAATTTTATGGTGGAACGAGCATTGTTCATGAAAGTCCGCTTCGACGAGAGCATCACGACTTATGGATGGGAGGACGTCCTTCTGGGGGTCGGTCTTGGGGAGCAGGGTGCAGAGATTTCGACAATAGATAATCCGCTTCTGCATGACGATGCGGATAAAAGTGTCCGTTTTATGGAGAAAACAAGAGACTCTCTGAATACGCTGCATACCCACGAGCATCAGTTGCTTCAACATACACGTTTGGGAGATGCCGTGAATAAAATACGCCGATGGCATATGTCTGCTGTGGTGCGTGGGATTTTTGTTGCGGTTCGGCCGCTGATGGAGCATCACTTACTGGGACGGCATCCTGATATGAGAGTCTTTGCCGCCTACAAGTTGGGCTACTATATGAGTTTGCGATGAAGCTGGTAATATTATTGCCCTTATGAAACTGTCAGTTATCGTGCCTGTTTATCGTACGGAAAAGACACTTGACCGTTGCGTGAAGAGTATCATCAACCAGACTTTTACCGATTTGGAGGTAATATTGGTGGATGACGGCTCTCCTGACCTTTGTCCTCAAATGTGTGATGATTGGGCGTTGCGTGACAGTAGGATTCATGTTATACACAAACCTAATACAGGTCTGAGCGAAGCGCGAAACGCAGGGCTTGCCCGTGCCGTCGGTGATTTCGTAACATTTGTTGACAGCGATGATTTCTTATCTCCCGACACGTATCAACAGGTAATGCCTTTGACAGAGAAACATGACCTGGTTGAGTTTCCTATATTCTGTTTTTACGGGAGCCACCGACAACATCTGTTGCATTTTCGTGATAAGGATTATTGTACGCCGGCAGAATATTGGTTGGAGGGCAAAGCCTATGAGCATGCATATGCGTGTAATAAGATATTCAGACGGGAGTTGTTTCTGGATACGTCTTTCCCCAAAGGCCGGGTGTTTGAAGATGTCGCCTTACTGCCCCTGATACTCACCAAGGCGAAGCATATCAGGACCACTGACGGCGGACTCTATTATTACTGCGATAATCCAGAAGGAATAACAAATCAGGCAGGCTATCCCCAATTGGACATGCTCCTGGAAAGTCACATAAACATCATAAACAAATGGTTTGATGAGCGTTACTATCTTCATGTGCTCAATATACAAATAGATATTTTTGAGCTTTCCGGCAAGTTACACTCTCTTCCGTTCAGGCGAATCAACCCGTTTGCAAGGGGCCTTTCACCTAGGTTGCGAATCAAGGCTTTTTTTCTCGATATAATAGGAATAAAGGGATTATGTAGTTTATGCAAAGTCATACACGGATGTCACATAAGGTGCTTGTAAGTTTCATCGTCCCTGTTTATAACATACCGGCAGATTTTCTGTCAGAGTGTGTTGAAAGCATAATGGCCCTCTCACTTTGTCCATCTGAGCGGGAGATAATTATCGTTGACGACGGTTCCACTTCAGACGTATTGCATATCCTCCGGAATGTTTCGGATGAGATTATTTATATCCGCCAAGAGAATAAGGGATTAAGCAGTGCAAGAAATGCAGGCATTCAAGCGGCCCGTGGACAATATATCCAGTTTGTCGATGGCGATGACAGACTTATTTGTAATCCATATAATCATTGTCTGGACATAATACGCTCCAAGGATAATGATATGGTTATCTTTGACTTCAGCAGAACCCTGTCGGCTGTTCCTGTCTATCATGACCAAAAGCCAACAAATGGAGTGGACTACCTGCTTCATAACAATATTAAGGGGTCTGCATGCGGTTACCTTTTTAAACGTTTTGTATTGGGTGACCTGCGTTTTACGCCGGGAATATTCCATGAGGATGAAGAATTCACACCTTTATTACTTCTCAGAGCGGGAAAAATATGTGTAACAGATGCCCAGGCATATTACTACCGTAGGCGCGAGGACACGATAACCTCAAGCAAAGAACAACGGAGAGTACTCAAGCGATTAAACGATACAGAGTTCGTTATCCACAGCCTGAGTCGCAAAGCAGAAGGAATGCCACAAAAAGAGAGGTGTGCTTTGCAAAGGCGTGTGGCACAACTAACGATGGACTATATTTATCAAATCATCATTGAGACCAAAAACAGGCATTATCTTGACAGAAAGTTGCAGGCACTGTTGAGAGACGGTTTCTTTCCGCTTCCTGAACAATCTTACACAAGAAAATATCAATGGTTTCGACGGATCTCAAGATACGATATAGGATTAAATATCCTTCTGCTAATTCTTCTACTTATTAAACGCGAAAGATGAAGATACTGCTCTTGGGAGAATACAGTAACGTACACGCCACCTTGGCTGCGGGCTTGCGCAGACTGGGGCACGAAGTGTGTGTGATGTCCGACGGAGACAGTTGGAAGAACTATCCCAGAGATGTGGATCTCAGTCGCCAAGGCGGCTTTTGGGGAAGGATTTCTTTCCTGTGGCGTCTTCTGAAAGCTTTGCCCCGGATGTGCGGCTATGATGTGGTGCAGATTATCAATCCCGTGTTTTTGGAGCTGAAGGCAGAGCGCATGATGCCCTTTTATCGCTATCTGCGTCGCCACAACCGCCACATGGTGATGGGGGCGTTTGGCCTGGATTATTATTGGGTGAGCGTCAACCATGATTTACGCCCGATGCGCTACAGCGACTTCAACATCGGTGACAAAAGCCGGGATGATGCTGTGGCCATGAATGACTTCCGCGAGTGGGTGGGGACCGCACGGGAATCCCTCACCAAAGCCGTTGCGGCGGATGCGGATGCTATCGTTGCCGGTCTCTACGAATATTTCGTCACGTATGAATTGGCAGAAGAAGGCCGTTTGAGGGACAAACTCAGTTATATCCCTTTTCCCATCGTCATTCCTGAGAATGTGCCTCTCAGGAAAACGGCTGGAAAATTGCGCGTTTTCATCGGCATCAGCAAGGGACGCTCGGCCTATAAGGGTACGGACATCATGTTAAGGGCTGCCCGCAGGGTGGAGGCGCTGTATCCCGAACGTATGGAGCTGCGTGTGGCGGAGGGTGTGCCCTTTGACGAATACCGAAAGATGATAAATGACAGCGACGTACTGATTGACCAGCTTTACGGTTACAGTCCCGCCATGAATGCTTTGCTGGCGATGTCCAAGGGCATCGTGGTTGTCGGGGGAGGAGAGCCGGAACACTACGACTTGCTGGGCGAGCACGAACTGCTTCCGATTGTCAATGTCGAACCTTCGGAAGAAAGCGTTTTCAAGGCCCTGGAGTCGTTGGTGCTTCACCCGGATAAGGTGGATGAGATGAAGCGACAGTCTGTCGCCTATGTGCGTCGTCATTATGACTACGTACAGGTGGCCCGTCAGTATGAGCGCCTGTACCTTTCTTTAAGCGCACGTAAGGAAAAGTAGAGCCGTTCTTGCAGCACAAACAAGGCGTAAGGTCTCGAATTTCAAACGATGCGGTTGCCCTTTGAATGTGTCGTAGCAGAGGCGGAGGCGATCGCGGATGTCGCGGCGTTCCTTCGGGCTGAGAACTTGCCGGTGTTGGTTGTACAGGTAGCATTGTCCGATGTAGTTGAGCCAACGGTGTTCTTCATAGAGGCGGATAATCTCGTCGGGGAGTTGCTCTTGCAGTAACTGCCGCTTCATGCTCAGGTTGGCATCCATATAGAGGAAACGGTCCGGGCTGAATCTGTTGGTGCAACTCTCTGCATGTTGCCTGTAATAATAAATGCCGTCGGTAATGACGACACGGCGACTGTGCAGATAGTGTATGCGTGTGGTGTTGTCATCGCTGTAGAGCCGACAACTGTCATCGTATGGATAGCGTTTCTGAATGTCACTTCTGACCGCATACAGTCCGTGTATCTTCCAGGTGAGGCTCTGTCGGAAGGCTTCTTCGCCTGTTATCACATCTCCGGCATGATAAGGGATGTAGTATTCTTCCTGCTTGCCGTTGTCGTAGGTCTTGATGAGGCGAAACAAGGCGCTGTCCGCTTCGGGATTTGCTTCAAACGCTTCTGCGATATGCTCCAATGCGCGGTTTTCTAACCAGTCATCACTGTCCACCATGCAGACGGCCTGGCCGGTGATGCTGCCAATGCCGAGATTGCGGGCTGCTGCCTGTCCGCTGTTGACGGGGGTGTGCAGGAGTTTGAGACGCTTGTCTCCGGCTGCCCACTGACGGAGAATCTCCGGCGAACGGTCTGTGCTGCAGTCATCGACAGCAATAAGTTCAACATCTTGATGGGTTTGGTCAACAAGGATGGACTGCAGAGCCTGCGGCAGCCATTTTTCGCTGTTACAGACCGCCATCAAAACAGAGATTCTCATGATATTGCGGCTGTGACGGCGAGCCCCAAAAGCAGGGCCATTCCGATGAGATAGAACACCGTTTTGCTTTCCAAACGGAATTGATAGCGGATACCGTAGGTGACCATCAGAATGAACGACTCGGCAATGCCGGCGGCAGACAGAGCGATGCCGCATCCTAAGAGTCCCCACAAACTATAACCGCCCCAAACGAGACCGACGGCCAGAATGTCGTAAAACACCTCCAGCAGCAGGAAAATACGGCTTTCGCCCCGGGCCAGCGAAAGATAGCCCAAAGGCAGATTGACGGAGCGCATATAAACATAGAACGCTCCGGCAACAGCCATAGGTACGGCTGGCAGGAATTCGTTGGAAAGCAGAGCCTTGATGAGCCAGGGCATAAATGTCACCATGAAACTCATCATAAGGCCGGAGAGCAGACAACATACCTGTATCTGCTGGTTGATGGCGTAGTTGCGGTTGTCCCGACTGTTGTTGATGGCCGCCAGGCGGGGAAAAAAGTCATTGTCCAAGGCAACGAAGGCCATACCCGCATAGGTGACAATAATGCTGTAGGCCGCCTTGTACATGCCGATTTCACTTTCTCCGGAAAGAATGCCGTAGATGAGGCTGGTGGACAGCGCGCCGGCTGCGGCAGCCATCATATAGGGGATGCCCAGGCGGAGAAGCGGAAGTCCGCTGTGGAGCATATCCGCGCGGAACATTTTGACGCGATAAGGGAACAAGCGCAGTGTGTAGCAGGCATGCACGCCCACGACCATCCATCCGCACACCACCAGCGACACAGCCACACCCCTGATGCCCCATAACCAGTAGAAGGGGATGGTGCAGAGTATGGTGCCGAAGGCTGCAAGAGTTTCGACGGAAGCCACGCTTTTGAGCTGTCGTGTGCCTTTGAGTATGGCACATTCGGCGGCTTCAAGCGGCAAACTCATGACGTAGAGGCTCAACAGCATGATTTCGGCCAGATGACTGTGTCCTTTCTCGGAGAAGAAGTACCGGTCAAGCCCCCAGGCGCCGACGAAGCAGACGAGAGCGGCAACGACTGCCGTCCAAAGAGCCCAGGTGCGGATGACCTGTACCAAAGCTGTCGTCGCATTGCTGTCCTGCTGCTCGTAGGTTTCGGAGAGGTTGCGCGTGCTGCTGAAAGGGATGCCCATGTTGGTGGCAGAGAAAATCAGTTCGCCTATGTTTTGGAACACGGCGTTGAGTCCCATGCCTGCAGCACCCAACAGGATGGCGGCCAGTTTGTTGCGGATGAGGCTTGCCAGTGCTTTCAGTATCTGGACGCCTCCGAACACACCGGTGTATTTCAGTACGTGGGATATGGTGACGCGTTCAGCCAAGAGCTTCCATATTTAAGGGGTTGTCAATCTTCTTGCCTTCGCTGCTGTAAACGTATTCCAGACGTTCTTTGTAGATTTGCTCCACCTTCGGGCGTACGAGTTTCATGGTGGAGTTAATCATGTGGTTTTGCTCCGTAAAGGGCTCTTTGAGCACGGCAAACGTGCCCGGAAGCCATCGCTCGGGATATTGTCCGGCATAGACGCCGCCCTTGAGGAACTGACGTATCTCGCGGTCAATCTCTTTGAGAGCGTCGCGGCGTCCCTGTTCTGTGCTCAGATTGCAGCCCATGCGTGTCAGTTTGTCTTTGGCGGGCACAATCAGAGCCGATGTGATGGGGCTCTGGTTGTTATAGAGCATAATCTGATCGATGGCTTCACAGTGTTGCACCAGCGACTCTTCAATGCCCTCCGGGCTGTATTTTTCGCCGTCAGCCGATATGAGCAGACTCTTGAACCGTCCTTTGACATACAGCAAGCCTTCTTCCGACATATAGCCCAAGTCGCCGGTGTAAAGCCAGCCGTCTTTTACGGTTTCGGCAGTGGCTTCCGGATTTTTCCAATATCCGGCCATAACGTTTTCGCCTTTCACCACAATCTCACCCATCTGTCCAGTGGGAAGTTCTTTGCCGTCGCTGTCGCAAATGCGCACCTCGATAGGGGAGACCAGGCGTCCCGATGACCCGAAACGGTAGCAGTCGCCGGTGTTGGTGGAGATGACGGGTGTGGCCTCCGAGAGTCCGTAGCCCTGGAACATGGGCAGGCCGATGCCGATATAGAAGTGTTGCAGGTCCTTGTCGAGCAATGCTCCGCCGCCGACGAAGAAGCGCATCCTGCCGCCGAATCCGGCTCTCACCTTGTTGAATAGGATTTGGTCGAACAGCCACACCAGGGGCTTCAGCGCCCAGCGCCATCCCTTCCCGTCGAGATTGCTCTCGCCGAAGTAACTTTGTCTTACAGCCTTGCCCCACTCAAACAGGCGCATGGCCAGCTTGCCCTGCTTCTGTATGCCGGTCTCTATGTTCTTCTTGAAACTTTTGGCCAAAGCGGGTACGGAGAGAATGAAGTCCGGGGCAATCTCTTTGATGTTGAGGGGGATGTTTTTGAGCGTTTCCATCGGTGTGCGGCCCACCTGTACGGTCGCGCATGAAGCGCCGCGCTCCATGATGCAATAGAAGCCGCAAACGTGGGCGAAACAATGGTCCAGCGGCAGAATGATGAGCGTGCGCCACGTGTCGTCAATATGAATGCGCGAGAGACTTTGCTCCACGTTGGCCGTGTAGTTGCGGTGTGTGAGGCAGACGCCTTTGGGGTCGGCGGTCGTGCCGCTGGTGTAGGTGATGGTGGCCAGGGTGTCGTTTTGGAGTTTCCTGCCTACGGAAAGCATTTGCTCCAGTCCGTTTTCTTCGATGAAACGGTCGCCCATTTGCAGCACCTCGCCGACAAAAATTTCTTTCGGCTTGTATTCGGTCTGCCGGTCGAGCACGATGACGCGCTCCACCCGGGGCAGGCGGTCGATGATGCCGCGCACTTTGCGCAGCTGGTTGCCGCTCACGATGATGTAGCGTGCTTCGCTGTGCTCCAGGCGGAAGAGCAAATCGCCGGCTTCTTCCAACTTGACGGAAAGCGGCACGTTGACAGCGCCGGCGTAGAACATGGCCAGCTCGGAAATAATCCACAGATTGCGCCCTTCGGAGAGCAGCGCCATGTTGTCTCCGCTCCTGACGCCGAGCGCCTGCAGGCCGGCACCGAAGCGGTACACCTGCTGCTGCACTTCTTTGTAGGTTGAGCGAGTCCATTCCTTTCCGACTTTTTCGAGCAGGAAGGTGTTATCGGGGTAGGTGAGCACCGAGTGCTCGAATGCGTCAATCAGAGTTTTCTTCATACGTTCAGATATGAGTCTTTGAAGCCGAGGAAGTAGAGCACGCCGTCCAGTCCGATGGTGTTGATGCTCTGTTTGGCGTCCGCCACGACGCGCGGTTTGGCGTGGAAGGCGATGCCCAGGCCGGCCAGTGAGAGCATCGGCAGGTCGTTGGCGCCGTCGCCCACGGCGATGGTCTGTGCCAGATCCACTTTCTCCACCTGGGCGATGAGGCGCAGCAGCTCTGCTTTGCGCGTGCCGTCCACGATGTCGCCCACATAGCGTCCGGTCAGCTTGCCGTCTTCGCCCACCTCCAGCTCGTTGGCATAGACGTAGTCGATGCCGAACTTCTTCTGCAGATATTCGCCGAAGAAGGTGAATCCGCCGGAGAGTATGGCGATTTTGTAGCCGTATTTCTTCAGCACCAGCATCAGGCGCTCCGCACCTTCGGTGATGGGCAGGTGTTCGGCAATGTCCTGCATCACGGAGACATCCAGCCCCTTGAGCAGCGCCACGCGTTCGGTGAACGACTCCTTGAAGTCAATCTCGCCGCGCATGGCTCTCGCCGTGATGGCGGCCACCTTTTCGCCCACGCCGTGACGGGCGGCCAGTTCGTCGATACATTCGGTCTGAATCAACGTGGAGTCCATATCGAAGCAGATGAGGCGGCGCATGCGGCGATACATGTTGTCCTGCTGGAACGAGCAGTCCATCGCCATCTTGCTGCTCATCTTGAGCAGTTCGCGCTGCATCTCGTTGCGGTCGCGCGGCGTGCCGCGCAGGGAGAACTCGATGCAGGCCTTGTTGCGTGTGGCGTTGGGGTCTTCGGTGTTTTCGGCCAGAGGCGGGCGTCCGGTGAGGCGCCGGATGGAGTCGATGTTGAGCCCCTGCTCGGCGATGACTTTCGTCACGGCCTCCAACTGCTTGGAGGAGAGACGGCGGCCCAGCACGGTGAGGATGTAGCGATTCTTGCCCTGGCGTCCCACCCAGGCGTTGTAGTCGTCGTCGGTGACGGGGAAGAAACGTACGTTGACGCCCAGCTCCGCTGCCTTGAACAGCACGTTCTTCATCAGGGGGCCGCTGTTCTGTTCGTCCACGCGAATGAGCAGTCCGAGGGAGAGCGTCTTGTGGATGTCGGCCTGTCCGATGTCCATGATGTCGGCATCGTATTGGGCGAGTATGCCCATGATGCTTGCGGTGAGTCCCGGTCGGTCTTCACCGGTGATGCGGATGAGAATGAGTTCCTGAGCCATGATGCGCGCTTTTATTTTGTCTGCAAAGATACGAAAAAAAATCGAAATATCGCAGCTGCGGGCGTTGCGAATGTCGCGAAGTGGTGAAAATGGATAAAAGCCGCCTTTCAGAGCGGCCTTCATCTGTTCACACTTCAGGCGCAGTCCTTTTATCTCTTATCTTAATTATATTTATAATGGTATGACAATACCGTTTCACGATTATTGCAATCTCATGACATTATGAGGTTGCATAAAATCGCAGGCGAACGAAAAACATAATTGAAGCGCACGCCTGAGATTTTTCTACTGACTTCGGCGATGCGTCACCCCTTCCCTTTGCGGCAAAATCCGGATAACGCATCCGTTAAATTTCATAACGCAGGCGCCAAGGAATTCTCTCGAGAATTTATTGCCTCCTCAGTTAGGGCGCAAAATCTCTCCAGTTAAGGAGCGAGTAAATTCTCTAGAGAATATTTCTACTACTCAGTCAGGTATTTTTTCCGGGAGCGCTTTCGGGTTATCGTTTGGAGCCTTTACAGCCCTTAAAAGACACCTTTTGGCTCATTTTCGTGTAGGCATAGTGTAGGTTTAGTGTATGTTTAGTGTAGGCATATTAAGAGTGCACTAAACACATTCTCTGTATTTTAAATGTATTTTAGTGTAAGCATGTAGGCTAATCGGTGATTTTTTTCAAAAAGAATGGGTGCAGAAAGGCGCAAAAACTGGAATTATGCTCCGAAAAGGAAGATTCTAAGAGCGTACATTCTGCGAAATTCTGTTAAATCCCGACGCAAGTTAGCGTTCTTTGCCGAAAAAACACTATTTTTGCAGGTATAATCGGCATTGTTGCCGAAATAAAAGTGAAATAAATACCGTACAAAATGAAAAACATTGTGTCGTTCCTGAGATTGTTGTTTTTGTGCGCTCTGTTGCTTCCGCTGTGTGCGGTCGGCATCGTTGCGAAGTCTCACAAGGAGGTGACGGTGACGAATCCGTTGCTCTACAGCGATGTGCCCGATCCCGACGTCATCTGTGTGGGCAGGGACTACTACATGATCAGCACCACGATGCACCTGTCTCCCGGAGCGCCCGTCATGCACTCCCGCGACATGAAGCACTGGCGTATTATCGGCTACGTGTTTGACACTCTGCACGAAAGTCCGGCCAACAATCTGGAGGGCGGCAATGTGTACGGTCGCGGACAATGGGCAGCGTCGCTCCGCTGGCACAAAGGCGTATTCTATGTCTTCTTCGGTACGGGCGGCCGTTCCTATGTTTTTACCGCAAAGAATCCGGCGGGGCCTTGGACGATGACGG
Source organism: uncultured Bacteroidales bacterium (assembly GCA_902791295.1). Classification (GTDB taxonomy): domain Bacteria; phylum Bacteroidota; class Bacteroidia; order Bacteroidales; family Bacteroidaceae; genus Physcousia. Next base: position 24,945 of record CADAVI010000040.1, read on the forward strand.
CAGAGTTCAACCGTTACTATCACGACGCCTCCATGCTGTTCGATTCGGACGGTAAGGTCTATCTGGTACACTGCAACGGCGGCGCACTTTATGTCAAGCAGTTTACGCCGGATTTTCAGGGCTTCGCTGACGGCGACGGCAACGGAGAGGAAATCATTGCCTTGCACGACAGAGCGCTGCACGAAGGCGTTCATGCCTATAAAATAGGCGGGAAATACTACATGAACACCATCTGGTGGCCGGCGGGAAGTCACCGCACGCAGTTGTGTTTCCGCTCCGACAGCCTGACGGGCCCTTATGAGCGCCGCATCATCCTGAGCGATGATTTGGGTTATCGCGGTCACGGCGTGGCACAGGGAGGCATCTGGCAGGCGCACAACAGGCAGTGGTATGCGATGCTCTTTCAGGACCATGAGGGTGTGGGACGCATTCCCTGTCTGCTCCCTTGCCGCTGGGTGGACGGATGGCCGATGCTGGGTGACGAGAGCGGAAAGGTGCCCCAACAATTTACCATCCCCGGGGTGAAGGAAGAGGGCGAGACCGTCATCGCCGGCAGCGATGATTTTTCATCGACGAAACTCAGCCTGATATGGCAGTGGAACCACAATCCGGACAACGCACTCTGGAGTCTGACGGAGCGTCCGGGCTTTCTGCGCCTGCGCACCGGCAAAGTGGTGCAGCAGCTGTTTGAGGCCCGTAACACGTTGACACAGCGCACCGTGGGACCGACCTGTCAGGGCACCGTGCACCTGGATATCAACCACATGCTGCCCGGCGACCGGGCCGGATTGGTGGCATTTTGCTCCCAACCCGGAGGACTGACAGTGGAAAGAACGGATGAAGGCTATGTGCTGCAGATGAGCGACAGAGACAGCGTCAAGGCGCAGACGCCGCTTTCGTGCGGAGAAGTCTGGCTGCGGGCGGATTGTGATTTCACAACCGACACGGCGCGCTTCTCCTACAGCACGGACGGCCGGGATTTTCTCCCGCTGGGAACCCCGTTCCACATGATATTCAGCATGAAACACTTCACCGGTAACAAGTTCGCCGTCTTCAACTACGCCACCCGTCAGTCCGGCGGTTATGTGGATGTGGACAGCTTTGACCTCTTACAGTGATTTGTTGGCGAGCAGACGGACGATGCGAATGCCGGTTTGCGTCGGATGGCGTTGCATGTAGTCAAACAGTGTCATCGGTTCCACCACCACTTTTTTGCGGATTTGCGAAGCGTTCAGCAGATGCAGTTTGCCGTCGCGTCCCCACACGGCAATGCCTATGTGGGAGCAGTCGAGCCCGTCTTTCGACGTAGTGATGACCAGGATGTCGCCGCTCTCGATAAAACCGAGTGTTTTGCTGTCTTTCCCAACCTCGCTTTTGGGCAGATAAACTACCTTTTTGCCGCTGCTTTCCCGCTCGTGTGCCGCAATCAGACGCTGCGCCGCAGGGTCATTCTTCAGCATGAGATAGGAGCCGGCGTGTCGCGTCATGTAATGCAAGTGCAACGTTTCGGTGCGGGCTCCCGTCGTGGGTTTGATTTCTTTCACCAACCCCATATCGGTGTTGCTTTCTATCCACCATTGGAAGTAGTGGTTGCGTGAGGCATATCCGTCCAACTGTCCGAGGCGGTAGCGGATGCGCTGCAGATTTTTCCTGAAAGCATCGTATGAAGCGGCTCTCTCGCGTGTGGTCAGAGTGAGTGCCGCCACGGTTTCGACAAACGTGGTGCAGTCCATCTCGCGCAGGTTCACAACGAGCGACTCCGTCCGGTTGACCTCCAGAGTCTGCGCTTTGTAGGGTGTGCCGACAAACTCTTTGCCGTACCACAGCATCAGATTGGCCGAAGACTCCAGCGCATTGCCCCTTTGCAGCAGACTCACCACGCGCAGCGAGTCGCTGTCGGCTTTAACTGTGCACCAAAGCGTAGCCCACAAGACGATCGTAGCGACCGCCCTGTTCGCGATAGTAAAGCAGTATCTGGTATTCATTTTCCGTCTGATGGAAGCTGCCCATAGTGCGGGCGGTGCTGCCGTTGCTTTGGATGAATTCGTAACTGTAGTAACCCTGTTTCATGAGCACGGCTTTCTCGTAAATGCCGAGGGCATCATCATAGTCCATGCGATACTCTTCGCTTTTTTCGCCTTGTGTCCATTGTCCGCTCACATAGACGTCACCTGTGGCAGAGAGCGGTGTGGTCTTCAGGATGAAGTGGACGATGACGTATTCGGCCATGATGTCGTTGTCTTCGTCCCAGTTGCGGCGGATAAAGAACGCGCCGTTCTGATCCTCGTCGTGCACATAGGCCCGGGCCGGATGCTGCTCTTCGAGCGTAACGTGCCACCAGGGATCGTACCATCTCATATAGTCTATGCCCATGCCGGGTTTGTGCACATCGAGCAGTTCGAACTTGTGAAACTCGTTGCCCGCTTCGAAGATAAGGCCCCGATGATGCGAGAACTCCACTCCGGTGGCTTTGCGTATATTAGGCCGCAAACCCTCCGCGCGCTCGTCCCAGTGGCGGTTCTGGATGACACGCATATAGAGCTGCTCGTCCACATCGATGACGCGGATGCCGTTGTAGCTGATGCCGACAGTGAGCTGTTGGTGGTTTTTCTGGAAATCAATATCGGTGTTGGAGGAGCACTGCACCGTGATGGGCATCACCTTTTCTACGGCACAAAACTGAACCTCAAGCACCGGCACGTCGTCTTCGCGGATTTCCACCCTGTAGTTTCCCGACAGTCTCACTCCGCTGTTTTCATTGGGCAATGCCAAGTGGTAATGGGTGTAGAGTTGCGATGTGTTGAAACTGGTGCGGTAGTCCTCAATGGGCAGTCCGTTAACACCCGTGAGCCAGTCGCTTTCAAAGAGTTCGTCGGAGGGTTCCCAGTTTTTGTCGCAATGCTGTATGTGGTAGGTATAGCGGTGGTAGGTGTGGGACAACTGGTCCCAGTCAATGTGCAGTGTGGTGTTTTTGCCCAGTGTAATCACGGGGGGCAGGGTGCGGTCGTCGTTGATGCTGACTTGAAGCGTGCGTATCGTTTCGTCCAACACCGTGTGGTGCTGGGCGGCATGGGGGAGTGCACACAGCAGGAACGCTGCAATCAGCAGAGACCTAACTCTTGCCATTCTTTTGCTATCTTCTCACAGTCTTTCCGTGCTTCTTGCGGATCGACCTCGTATTCTTCGCAGAGCGCCTTCACCATATCTTCCACGGTGAATTCTTTTCCGATGACGGTGTTCCAGATGACGGCAGCACTTTCGTTGAGTGCGATGATTTTGGAGAAGTTGATGTTCTCCTCTCCGTAGGCAATGATGACGTTTTCTCCGCACATCATTCTCAATTCAAAACCGGGTTTTATCTTCATAGAAGTCTTATTTTACGTGCAATTCTGTATAAAATCAGCAGATAACGGCGTATGGGCAGCAACTTTCGCCACAGGGGCACAGCCCAGTGCATCATGCGGCTGTCGGCACGGAAAGAGCAGCGCGGATGGATGTAGCGCGTGACAATGCCGCAGATGTCCTGCTTCCTGCACTGCTCCGTGCCGCGCAGGTTGCCGTCGCCCATGAGTGTAATTCTTTCAGCATCAATGCCGATGATGCGGTGCAGGACGTAGTGGTCCGGTGTCAGTTCGGCCAAAACGGCGTCTCCTTCGTGCAGTGTGTTGCTGACGGGCGAAAGGACGACACTGTCCCGGCGGTCTTCCAGGAAAGGGCGCATGCTGTAGCCCCGCACGTTGAGCGTGCAGGAATGGCCTCCCTGAAGTGCTTCTTTTACAGCTCCGAGAAGCACGGCGTTGTTCATTTCAATAATCTTTGCTGACGGCTTCATAGCAGACAAGAGCCGCTTCACGGTCGGGACGGCAACCCAATTCCCACAGTTTGGCGGTTGCTACAAGGTGATTGAGTGAGGAGCATATGGCGGTGTACACCCGGCGATCCCATTTCATGTTGTTGCATGAAGGCAACATCATGGCAAAAGCCTCGATGGGGGAGAGGCGCCGGATGACGTTCTCGCTGTTGCGTTGGATGCGTACGACGGCGCCGATGGGGGCTTCGATATTGCGATAACACGGTGTCTTACCGCTCCACGGACTGCCATAGACCTTTGCCGTGTCACCCACGATGCGGATGACGGGATTGTCGTCGTTCATCAGGTCCGATCCGGGAATGTTTTTGTACCACAGGTAGGTGTGCGTGCTCTTGCCCGTGCCGCTCGGGGCGGTCATCAGATAGCCCTTGCCGTTGTTGCGAATCACGCTGGCGTGAACCAGCAGAGTGTCTTCCTCGCAGAGCGCAAAGGAATAGGAAAGCATCATGCAGTTGTTCAGCCCGAAGCGCCGGTCGCTTGTATCGGGTGAGACGAGTGCAACGCGCACATGCTGAAAGAGCGGGTCTGTGGCGATGCGGGCACACAGCACACCGCAGGGATTGGAAATGGCGAACTGATAGCCGCCGTCGCTGCGGCGCAGGACGGCATGATTGCTGCCGCCGCAGTCAAACTGCCCGATTTCGTGCGTGTCTTCTTCCCAATCGTTGAGCGACGGGAGCACCTGCACCGTAAAACGGTCGGGGCGAGCGTCATTTAAGGCGATGCGGAAATTTTCAAAATTGGGCAACAACGCCTGTCCGTCGCCGTCGCTATACTGTATCCTCAGACAATGACCTGCTATGCAATATCTTTCGTCAGTCATTTCGCGGTGTCTGTGTTATTGCTGTTCTTTAAAAGGATCGGTGAGTTCGTGCGACTCGAAATCCTCCGGGCTAAAGGTAAACAACTCACTGGGCAGGCGCATCAGAGTGAAACTTTCGGCATCGAGATAGCGTTTGCGGAGACGCTCGCGTTTGGAAGTCATTTTTCCTTTCTTCTTGCTGAAAAATACGACGCAGGTGGGATTGGCCAATTGGTATTTCTCCTCCATGAAGTTACGGAGCTGTAAAGCGTATAGACTGCGGTCGTAGAGAAATCCCGTAGATGTTTCTATATAGGCCGGAGTGACGGGCTGCACTTCCGTAATGTAGGCGACAGAATCTGTAAACGAGGCGCCGAAGCCTAACATATAGACGGTGCACTTCTTCGGCTTGGCCGGGAGTCCTGCGCAGCACATCGCAAGTATCAGGAGAGAAAGAAAGTGTTTCATCTGCTTATATAAAACGTTGTTTTCGCGGCAAAGGTATGAAAAAAAGCGGACATCGCCCGCTTTTTCTCACAGAATTATCCTGCTTGGCAGGCTATTTGCTCAATTTGTCACACTTTCCTGACGCCCTGCTGGTCGGAGTCCAGGGAGATGCGCACGGTGTAGGTCTTGCGGTCTCTCATGTAGGTCACAGTGATTTTGTCGCCGGGACGGTGACGGGCAATCACTTCCTGCAATTCGCTCATTTTGTGAATGTCACGGTTGTCCACCATGATGATGATGTCGCCGCGTTGCAGGCCGCCCTCATCGGCTGCGCCTCCTTCAATCACCTTTTCAACCCAAACGCCTGTAAGTGTGCCGAAGTCGGCTTCGCGACCGCGTGCTTTCTCATTGTCGATGTAGGTGGAAACATCGCCGCCGCGGATGCCGAGGATGGCCCGTTGTACATTGCCGTAGGTCTTAAGGTCTTCCACCACGTGATTCATGATGCTGGTGGGAATGGCAAAGCCGTAGCCAGCGTAACTGCCTGTTTGTGAATACAGCATGGCGTTGATGCCGACCAGCTCGCCCTGTTCGTTCACCAGAGCGCCTCCCGAATTGCCGGCATTGATGGCGGCATCCGTCTGAATGAAACTTTCAATGCCGTTGGCGCCCAGCGAACGCGCTTTGGCGGAGACGATGCCAGCCGTTACGGTGCTGGTGAGATTGAACGGGTTGCCTACGGCCAACACCCATTGGCCGATCTTCAGTTGATCGGAGTCGCCGATAGGCAGGGTGGGGAGGTCCTTGCCTTCCACCTTCACCAAAGCCAAATCCGTGGTCGGGTCGGTACCGATGACCTTGCCGGTAAATTCGCGGTTGTCGTTGAGTTTCACCGTGATGTCTGTCGCTCCTTCTACCACGTGGTTGTTGGTCACGATATAGCCGTCGGAGGAGATGATGACGCCGCTGCCGGCACCCTGTTTGTCCGGTTCGCGGTATTCTCTCTGCTGCGGGGCACGACGCCCGAAGAAGCCTCCGAAAAAGTCTTCAAAGGGGTCTTGAACCGAATAGCGTTGTGTCTTTCCCTGTACGGTCACTTTGATGTAGACGACGGCGTTCACGCTTTTTTCCGCAGCAGCCGTCAGATCGACCAGGGGAGCAGCCGTCATGTTGACTGCTGTGCAGAGTGCGCAGAACAAAACAGATAATGTGATTGCAATTCGTTTCATAGTTGTATTTGTTTTAAAAATCACTGCGAAGTTACGGCGTTTCGTCTCTCATTGTACACCAAGAAGCATTAAATCAAGTTAAAACGCGATTTTTTTAACTTTCCGTAAACTCTATTTTGCCGTGTCTAAACAATTTTTATTACTTTTGCAGCGAAAAGAGCGAATATTTGAGGCAGTGAATCGGCTTGTCGCTGGCCTGGGACTTCGGTCTCCGGGTCAGAGGAAAGTCCGGGCAACACAGGGTGACCCGCTTCCTAACGGGAAGTGATTCGTGAGGGTCAGATCGTGCAGAAGAAAACAACCGCCGTGCCTTTCGGGGCCGGTAAGGGTGAGAAGGCGGGGTAAGAGCCCACCAGGTTTACGGTGACGTAAATGCTGTGCACTCCGGGTGTTGAAAGTTCGCGTATACCGGCGCTTGAGGGCGACCCGTCCGAGCCGGAGGGTAGAACGATAGAGGTGTAGGGTGACCTGCATCCTGGATAAATGACAGGCACTGCTTTCGGGCAGCACAGAAC
>CADAVI010000041.1 GCA_902791295.1 uncultured Bacteroidales bacterium
ATCGGAAAACTTTGTCAGCGACGAAGTGATGCAGGCCATGGGATCGTGCCTCACCAACAAATACGCCGAGGGATATCCCGGCAAGCGCTACTACGGCGGTTGTCAGGTGGTGGACGAAGTGGAAAGCCTGGCCATCGAGCGCATCTGCAAACTGTTCGGTGCTGAATACGCCAACGTGCAGCCTCACTCCGGCGCGCAGGCCAATGCTGCAGTATTTCTGGCATGCCTCAATCCCGGCGACACCTTCATGGGCCTCAACCTGGATCACGGAGGGCATCTCTCTCACGGTTCTCTGGTGAACACTTCCGGCATCATCTACAAGCCCGTAGGCTACAATCTCAACAAGGAGACCGGCCGCGTGGACTATGACGAAATGGAGCGTCTGGCTCAGGAGCACAAACCCAAACTGATTATCGGTGGCGGCTCTGCCTACAGCCGCGAGTGGGACTACAAGCGCATGCGTCAAATTGCAGACAGCGTCGGTGCACTCCTCATGATTGACATGGCGCATCCCGCCGGACTGATTGCCGCCGGACTGCTGGACAACCCCGTCAAGTATGCCCATATCGTCACCTCCACCACCCACAAGACACTGCGCGGTCCGCGCGGCGGTATCATCCTGATGGGCAAGGACTTCGAGAACCCTTGGGGCAAGACCACGCCTAAGGGCGAAATCAAGATGATGTCGGCTCTGCTCAACAGCGCCGTATTCCCCGGTATTCAGGGCGGTCCGCTGGAACACGTCATTGCCGCCAAGGCTGTAGCTTTCGGCGAATGTCTGAAACCCGAGTGGAAAGATTACGCTCTGCAGGTGAAGAAGAACGCAGCCTGCCTGGCCGACGAACTCATCAAGCGCGGCTTCAACATTGTGTCCGGCGGTACGGACAATCACTCCATGCTGGTGGACCTGCGCTCAAAATATCCTGACCTGACAGGTAAAGTGGCAGAGAAGGCTCTGGTTGCCGCCGACATCACGGCCAACAAGAACATGGTGCCCTTCGACTCACGCAGCGCCTTCCAGACCAGCGGCATACGTCTGGGTACTCCCGCCATCACTACTCGCGGTGCAAAGGAAGACCTGATGGTTCAGATTGCCGCCTTTATCGAGCGCGTGCTCGATGATCCCGAGAACGAGCAGAACATCGCCGCCGTGCGCAGCGAGGTGAACGCCATCATGGCAGGTTATCCTCTATTTGCCTGGTAAGCGAAGTTTTCCTCCTTCAATATACCATCCCCTCGGGCGTTGTCCTGAGGGGATTTTTCGTCCTGTGAGGTCGTAACGCTCCACTCCCTCTTCAGAGGTGCTTTCCGGAAGCTCGTTAACACCGGTGCCCTCCTTCTTCACTTCGAAAGAAATATACTGACCTACGGACTTTACACCGGCTATGGCCAGAGGAAGCACCTCGGGCGGTGTGTTGAAAAGCGGCAGACTCTCCCACTCCGACTCTTCCACCAAACACATGCGGGGATGGTCGGGGTCGTTGTTAATCAACAGGCGGGTCCAATCCTTTGCATCATAATCCACATGCGTCACGGTGAGACACGCAGCAGGCAAATACCGGTCCCAGGAAATCTTCTGGCGATTCTCCAGAACAAAACACTCGTTGCGATTGGTCCCGTTGTAAAGCACATAGACTTCAGACGAAGAAATCGACGGCATCATGGCGGGCACCTTACAGGGCAAAGAAATCTCAATGGCATCCACCCATCCGAGCATCATCTTGTGAAAGCCCGAGAGAGAGCCGGGCGTGTGGCAATTGTTCAGGTAGTTGCCGGTATCCATGAGATCATAGTCCGACAGCCGTACGCCGACATTCATTATTTGTGCATAGGTGTCGGGAACGCCGAGAGCATGCATGAATTCATGACAGGCCACACCGATGCCGTCGGGTGTTGTCCCGGTGGCCCCGTGAAGTTCACAGCTGCAGGCGTAGCGGTCAAAGAACACACCGCCGACGGACTTCTTCCCCACGCCGTCGCCGTAAATCTCCTTCTGACTCGTGAACGTGAACATGTGGGGCCACATCAGCGAAAGACGTGAAGTGACATAGTTTTCCCCTCTCCCCGCGTAAAGGGCAAATACAATATCCGCCGTGCCGTCACCATCCCAGTCGTAACGGCTGAAATCACGTCCCGGATCCTCGGCATAAAGCAGGTCGAGCGCCTCCTGAAGCATCTCCGCCGGATGGAGGTCGTAGCCATCGGAGGCATTCTGTCCGTAATAGGCGTATGAGCGCGATAACTTAAACGGGCCGCGAACGTCGAAGTCCACGTCGAAACGTTCATGGCTCTGCGCCCAGTAATAGTCGCGCACACTGCCCTCATTGCCGTCGGTGTTGAAGCCCTCTTCATTGAAGAACGCATTATAATAGGTTTGCGGCTCATCCATCGTGAAGGCGATATCGGAAAACTCTATCAGAAGCACCAGGCCGTGTTTCGTCTCTGAGACGGCAGGCACCTGTCCGGCAACACTGCGGGTATTGTCACACGAAACGAATTTCTGTATCGGAGGCAGAGGAGCCCGACAGCGAATCCTCTCCTGCGCTACCACCAGAAGTCCCGGCAGCAACGCGGCAAGTAAAAGCAAATTCTTACTGAACGAGAACCTTTTCCGTGCTGCCATCCTCGTATCTCAAAATGACAATGCCCCGAACCCTCACATAACGGGCTATCTGGCTGCGCATGCAGCGACCCATCTGAATGCCGGTGGTGGAATAGACATCAACCACCTGTTCACTCTTGGGGATGCGTAACGTGGTGACATCAGTCGGTGTGCTGACGGTCTGCCAGTCGGAGAAGGGGCTGTTGCGCCACTCGTCGTTCATGGCCATCACGCGATACTGCACTTTGGTGTCGGCAGAGAGAGAGCCCAACTCATAAGATGTATTCTCCAAACTGTCCACCGTCTCCGCCTCCAATTCGTCCACCTGATACTCCAAACGGTAGAGGTCGGCATTCTCCGGAGCATCCCATGCCAGTGTGACATGATGGAGATCTGCTGTGGAACGGAAGACGGAAGGAGCGTCGAGTGTGCCGCGCGGCATGTATTTAAGATGGATGCGGTTTTCTTCATCCATTTCGATATCGTATATGGGTTGTCCAAGAACATCGCCTGTGAACACCACTGAATTTGGCACACTCGTGTCAGTCAGTTCCGTGTTGCCGGAAGTGCCCGGATAGATGTGTCCGCGTATCTCATTACGATAGACAACCCATCCCTGATTTATGACAATGTTATCTAACAATTCAAACTGGTTGTTGGCCGGTGCGATGGTCATGCGTTGCTTGGCGGCAGTGTTATTTACGGTGTTGGAATTCCACGTGTCGTCAAGCGTCTGATGATACACGAGGAGTCCCATGTGACCGTCCAACCAATAGGGAGAACTGAGGAGGTAGTAGTCGCAGTCCTTACTGTTGGTGTTGCGACACTCAAGCACGTAGCACTCATTGGCATCAGCAGCGTTGACCATTTTATAGCCTACACCGCCTTCTCCCAACGCCTTGAGATGCAGCGTGCGGGGCTGCTCAGGATTGAGCACTTCAAGAACGCGCCACCCCAGATAATCGCGCTCCACGGCATTGAGGTTGGTGGGCGTGTAGCCGTTGTTCAGATTTTCTCCGTAGTCCATCAGGCTCCAGACGTCCATGCCCGGAGCCGTCTTGGCGGACTTGGTGTCGTAGAAGTCGGGCAAGCCGAGTGCGTGACAGAATTCATGACAGGTCACTCCTATCGTGGGACGGATATAAGAATGGGCCAATCCGTCCTCGAACAGTTGGTTGGGAATGTTCACCTTGCAGGCGAACTTCACCTGAGTGTTGTCGCTGCGTCGCACGGTGGTAGTCATTGAGTTTTCCCAAGCCCACAGGGCATCGGCAACCCGGGTCAGAGCTCTGGACGAACCGGCAAACACCACCAGCGCCATATCCACGACACCGTCTCCGTTGCTGTCAAAGCGGCTCACATCGTCAATCTGCTCCGCCATTGCCGTAAGAACCTCCGTAGTAAAGCCGGTGGAACGTTTGTCGATGTAATAAGCACGATTATGCGAGAGCGTGACCGGATCGAGCAGTTCGAACGAGGGCACAAACTTTCCGTCGCTCTGTTGCCTGAAATAATCCTTGATGGAAGCCATATAGAAACCGTTCATCACGAAAGGCGTGCCGTCGTCGTTACCGTTGAAATAGGGATAGATGTTGGTCTTCCAGTCTCCAAATGCGTCCGAGCCGTAGAACAGACTGTCTTTGACATCGGTGAACTGCGCCAAAATGACCGGAATACGCGGCGTACCCGTCGCTCTCATCGGTGCATCGGACTGATATTTATTTGTGCGATGTTGCGTGACCTCCGTCCCGCTCTCCTCGGAGAGGAAGCAGTCGGGACGCCCTATCAGACTAGGTGTCTCTTCATCAAAGAACTGTGCACTAAGCGGCATTGTGGCTGCCGCAGCCAGTGCGGCAGCCACAATCCTCGCGATGTATGGTTTCAAAAACTTCATTTAACGTATACCTTTCCGTTTATAATATACATGCCTTTCTCGGGCACCGTCTTCAGACGACGTCCGTTGATGTCGTAGATAACAGCGTCTGCAGCACCTTCCCTACCGTCAGCTTTAAGCTCGGACACCGCCATCGGATCGGCATTGACATAAGTCTCTGTAGCCGCCTTAATGGCGTTGAGGAGTTGGTCGAGTTCCTGGACGGTTGACGGCATGACCGTCATTTGCTGCTCAGCATTGGCTATGGCCGCCTCGAAGGCGGCAATGACTTCTGCGCTGCGCTCCTCGCGATAGAGTTCCAGCGTCTCACGGGCGCTGACGATGCTCTGCACGAAACTATGCTTCTTGTTCTCCATACGAACGGTGCCGGACATACCGGCCAGAGAGCAAGCCGCCGTCCTGTAGGCCGTGAGGGCCTTTACTGTGGTGCCGGCTGCAGGGAATTTCAGTTCGGTACCCGTGGTGACGGCTTGCGAAGTGCCGTCGGCGGTGAGATTGACAAAGGTGCCGATGAAGTTCATGTAGCCGGTGGAGGCAGGCATGTCCGAGAGACTCTTCACGGCCACGTTCTCTGCCGTAAAGTCTATATCGTCCAGCGTCAGATAAACATAAGGTGTGCCGGCGTAGAATGTGGGACAGGAGGATTCCGTCGATGGGGTGGAACCTGTGAAGCGACGGGCCCAAACGCCTGCGGGCACAGGCATCTCAAAGGGCAGAACAATCGTGTTCCAATAGTAGGAATCATTCGTGCAGAGCACACTCTCTCCCACTACGGTAGCCTTCGTGGCCGTAAAAGATGCGGCGGGATCGAAGTTGTGACCCACCTGCAGCACGAGTTCATCACACACGCCGTCAACCACAACATTGACGCCGCTCATCTGAGCCTTGGAACCGGCGTAGAAAATTACATTGGGATTGGCCGGAGCCGGAACATCGGCGGGGAAGCCTCCGGTGTAACTCCGGACATCAACGCTGCCAATCTCCTCATTAGCCATAAGCTGACGATAGGCATAGGGGCTGAAGCCCGTGCCACTGACGGTGGCGTGACGGCCCTCAATCTCCACATTCATGTCGCTGCCCACGATACGGAAGAAGGCGACGGTGTCCTCCGAAGCTTCATACAGCAGTTTGGTGGACGAGGGATTATTGCCGTTGTAAATCTTGGGAGCGAGTGAAGCCTTGTAAAGCACATTCTTCTCCAAACCGGTAAAATCAAAACCGATAAGTTTCTCCTCGTTGACGGCGAAGAGGCCGTTGTCAGCCGAGATGTTCTTCACTTTCGTCACACTGCCATCGGCCTCCACGCGGTAGATGATGGCTTCGGCAGAAGGCAGGCAGATGGTGGGCCGTCTGGAGCCGATATTCGTCAGACGGGCGTCCACATGCACCTCGCTGTTGTTGCCCACACGATAGACGTTGCGGGTGACCTCCTCTCCGCCGTAGTTAAAGCTTTCGCTCGAGGCCACGCCGTCGCCAATCAGCATCTCATTGAGCGTGAGGTTGCATCTGGTGGGACTGACCGGCTTGCCCTTTTTCGTACAGTAGAGCACGCTGAGATTCTCGTCGGTAATAAGGAAATACATGCCGCCGGCCATATTATAATCGGTAGGCTGATAGAGCGCCGTCGTCTCCCACGAAGCACCGCCGCTCAGATAGCCCGGATGCGAAGCGATGGCATCGGCCAATGTGTAGTGGGCCGGAATGGAATTGGTGGTGCTGGCGAAGAGGTAAGCGCCTTTGAGAGCCATCGAACTGCCGTTGTACACCTTCACGTTAAGGTGGTTGGGCAGATACTGATAGAAGTTCTCTTCGACAGGCGTCACTTCCAGCGTGCGGTCCATGTTGGGCGAATAAATACCATAAACGACACTCTCGTTGTAGCCGTAACCGCCCACGCTGCCGTCAACGAGCTGATAGTAGCCGTCGCCCTGTCCGCCCCAGCCGAAGTTGAAGTGGAAGGAGTTGTCGGAGGTGCGGTAGCCGTCCATCACGATGGCGTGACCGGCAGTCTCGTCCTGATTATATCCGGCATAGAGAATCGGATGTCCGAGCGACAAGTCGTTGGCGCAGAGGGTCTCAAAGTTGGTCTGCGTGGTGCTATTTTTCCATATATGCGTGCCGCCCACCAAGCCTATCTGCTTCTTGAACACGTCGATTTCGTTCCAGATGAATCCGCCCGTGCTGGAGCCGTAGGAGAGCTCGGCGTCAAAACCCATCACGGCACAGAGTACGGCGACTGCATCGCACTCGGCGGCACTGTTGCTTCCGCTATAGCTGTCCTTCATCAGCTCCCACATGAACTTGGTGCCTTTGGGAATCACACAGCTCTCCGTCACAGGAGCGTCTGGGCTCCAGTAGCCATACTTTGTGTTGCTCTGCGTCTCGCTGTTCACGCCCTCGTTGCGCCAGTAGTAGGCAATCTGCGCCGCCGCCGTAGCCACACAGCCCGTCACGGCTCTGCCGCCGCCGTCGGCCCGCTGGGGGCAACGGTTGTTGTAGGGCCAACCCTGACTCCAATGCGACTTGATCAGCGGAGAGATATTCTTGGAATAAACCGAAGCACGGGCCTGACGCGCAGGAGCGCCGCCGTTGTGCTGCACGCTGTCCACATAGTGCTCATACATCTTCACCCACTGGAGCAGCAGGGGGGGCATATCGTCCTCGTTCCAGTCGCCCGAATCGGCCACACCGAGAACAAGGGGCAGAGAGTTGTCACCCGAAACGATGACGAAACCCTCGCCGGCACCGCGTGAGAAGATATAGACGGGCTGCTCTGCGCTGCCGGCACGAGCCTGACGCTGCAGCGTGGCGTCGGGGCTCTTCATGTAGGGCAAAGCGGCCTGGAGAGCTTCTGTAGGTGTGATTTTCTCCGCCAACGACAGGAGCGTCGCCAAAAGAATGAAACAAAAGAGGGTAAGCTTTCTTTTCATGATATAAACGGTTTTATTTATGATTATTCGCGCACAAAGATACAACTTTTTGCCCATAAACTAAAATTTCTGCTCAAAAAATTTGGTCAAATCGGAGAATTGTCGTACCTTTGCAACGCATTTCAGATAAAGCAGGCGGCTTTTCCTTATGAAATGCAGGAATTTATTGGGGGATTAGCTCAGCTGGCTAGAGCGCTTGCATGGCATGCAAGAGGTCATCGGTTCGATTCCGATATTCTCCACAGAAAGGACTCCGGACATCAGTTCGGAGTTTTTTTTTGTTTACGCCGCCCTATCTGCATTCCTATCCCCACGCGCCGCAAGAAATACTGCAAAAATCGGGCGTATGAAATGTTAAAGGAAAACGCCCTTCTCCACCTCAATACAGCACATTCCGTGCATCCGCGCCTCTGAAATCACTCTTCTTTTTAACACTTGAAGCCTCTGAGGGGAGTCTGGTCGGCTTCTGAGAAGGGGCTGACATGCGGATTTGAACCCCGCAAAAATTCACAACACGTTATCAGTCAAAACGTTGCGCGATTTAACACTTCGGTCTTCTCCAGCCGTTTCGACACAAGGAACCCATGTAAGGATTTTTCCGACTCGAGCGGAAGGACGACCTACATGAAAGTGACCGTCTCCGAGAGCGGTTTACGCTCGAAGTGACGCGGCGCAGGCGTCAGACCCTCGAGCGAAGCGTAGCCCAAATCGAGCAGCATCACGATGTCTTCGTTCTCCGGAAGTCCGAGTGCCTCATGGAGTTCGTCCATGTGGACGGCATTGAGCCAACAGCTGTCCACGCCCTCGTCTTTGGCGGCCAGCATCATGTGTGTGGCCACGATGGCGGCATCCTCAATGCCCGACTGACGGCTGCTGCCGGGATAGGTGTACACGTTACCCTTGTCGTAAGTGACCACCAACACCGTAGGCGCGCCGAAGCGGCAACGCGTCCAGGCGTCCACTTTGGCCAAAGCCTCTTCGCTCTGGAGCACATAGACGTGATGCTCCTGCAGATTTTTCGCCGTCGGTGCCAGACGGCCGGCCTCCAGGATGGCCTTCAGAGCCTCTTCCGACAGCTGGCGGTCTATATAACTGCGACATGAATAACGCGCTTTAACAACTTCTTTGAACTCCATATCTTTCAGATGTTTATTCTTCCCAAAATTTATTTCACAGTATCGACGAGCGCCTCGGGCGTGAGCTGCTGCTGTTCGCCCGTGAGCATATTCTTGAGCGTCACCTTCCCCCCGTCCATTTCCGATTCGCCGGCAATGGCAACAAAGGGCACGCCCTTGGCGTTGGCATACTGCATCTGCTTCTTCATCTTGACGGCATCGGGATATATTTCACAGCGGATGCCGGCTTCGCGGCAACGGCTGATGACGGGCAACAGATACTGTGTCTCCTTCTCGCCGAAGTTGACAAAGAGCAGTTGCGTGGACGTCAGCACCTCTTCGGGATAGAGCTCCAACTGGTTGAGCACGTCGTAGATACGGTCGGCTCCGAAGGATATGCCGACACCCGAGAGGCCGGGCATACCGAAGATGCCCGTGAGGTCGTCGTAGCGACCGCCGCCGGTGATGCTGCCGATTTCCACATCGAGGGCCTTCACCTCGAAGATGCAGCCCGTGTAGTAGTTCAGGCCGCGCGCCAGCGTCAAATCCAGCTCAATCGGATTCTTCAGAGCATTCTGACAGCTCAGTGTATTCAGCACATACTCAACCTCATCGACGCCCTTCTGCCCCACCTCACTGCCAGTGAGCACCTCGCGCATCACGGCAATCTTTTCGGCATTGCTGCCGCTGAGTTTGATGATGGGCTGAAGCTTCTCCACCGCCTCTTCGGGGAGTCCGTCTTCCCGCAGTTCCTCGTTGACGGCCTCAAGGCCTATTTTATCCAGTTTGTCGATGGCTACCGTGATGTCCACAATCTTGTCGGCCTGTCCGATGACCTCCGCTATGCCGGAGAGTATCTTGCGGTTGTTCACCTTAATACAAACACGCACGCCCAAACGGGAGAACACCGTATCGACAATCTGCATCAGTTCCACCTCGTTGAGCAGCGAGTTGCTGCCCACGACGTCGGCGTCGCACTGGTAGAACTCGCGATAGCGGCCCTTCTGGGGTCTGTCGGCGCGCCATACGGGCTGAATCTGATAGCGGCGGAAGGGCAACTGAAGTTCCTCGCGATGCTGCACGACGTAGCGCGCAAACGGCACCGTGAGATCATAGCGGAGCCCCTTCTCGGAAAGACGCGTGGTGAGATGACCAATGGTGCTGTCGGTCCAGTCGCCGGCAGTGATGCCCTGACGGAAATCGCCGCTGTTGAGCAACTTGAAAAGCAGTTTGTCACCCTCTTCGCCGTATTTGCCCATGAGCGTGGAGAGATTCTCCATCGCGGGCGTTTCAATCTGTTGAAAACCATAGAGAGAATATACCTGACGAATGGTGTTGAAGATATAATTGCGACGGGCCATCTCCTGAGGGCCGAAGTCGCGCGTTCCTTTGGGTATAGAGGGTTTCATTTTGGCTGATTATAATGTATTTACTCTTAAAAACGCGTCAATTTTTATGCAAAAGTACAAAAAAAAGAGGAAAACGCAGTTCCGAAAGCCCGGATTTTTTCCTATGTGCGATTTTTTTCTTACTTTTGCAGCGATTTTAGCGCAGAATGGAACAACTGACTGACAGAGAACTGAAAAGCAGACTCGGGCTTGAAGAAACCCGTCTCAACCACATCGGCGAAAATATTCGGCGCGTGATACGCCTGAAAGACGCCCTGTTGCAGTACGGCGAAGTGTATACCCAATACAGTTCGCTGCTCGAGCAGTTGAAAGAGCTCCGCCGCAAGGAAGCCACATTGGCGCCTGAAGCCGCGCAGATGAAGCGCTACGAAGCCATTGAGAGCATCACAACGCCCGTAGTACGCCTGAGCCTGATGCGCGAGGACACCCGAGAGAGCATGCAGTTCTCCCACAAGACCATCACCGCCGGCAAAGCACTCGACGGTTTCGTTGTGGAAGCCAGGAAGCAGATTGCGCAAAACCTCTCCGACATCGAAGGCCTCATAAAGTCGACGGAAGACGCCGTGGAGGCCTTGTGTTCCTGCCGCCACCGTGAGGGTGCGCTGGAGGTGTTGGAACAAAACATTGCCAATCAGGAAAACCTCGCTGACCAAATCACACAGCACAGGACCGAGAGCCAGCAGATTGTGCGCCAGCTGGAGGAGCAGGTTGCGCTGAAGAAAAAAGAGCTCGACCGCATGGAAAAAGGTTCTCTGGTGGGTCATCTTGACATGCTGGAGAAAGTCAGCGTGGTGCTCACCCGTCTGCAGCGTATGCAGTCGCTCAAGCAGACCCGCGTACAGGTGAACAAGAAAGTGGACGAAGTGAAGGCGGGATTGGAGAAAGAAACCGCCGAACTCAATCAGTTGCGCGAAAAAACAATCGTCATCGATCAGCAGATACAACACCAGTTGGAGGCCGTTAACACCCTGCGTATTGACACCACGAACGAAGACAGTTCGGTGAAAAAAGACCGGCTTTCGAGCCTCACCAAGACGATGAACAATCTCAGCAACGAGCGCAACGAGTTGTTGCGCCGGATTGCCGGGCTGAACGTGGCCTATGAGGTGCATTTGGATCAACTGGAACATTTCAAGGCAGAGCAGAAAGAGATGGAAGAGGTCTACCTCATGCTCTACGAACAGTTGCAGAACGTCATTTCGCTGCACGACTGGTACACCACGTTTGAAAAAGACCCTTCTGCCGTCATCCAGCGCATTGAGACCATGAAGCTCGACTGGGAAACCCACAAGGAGCGCGCGGCTGAGATGGCCCATAATATAGACGTTCTGGAGGCTAAACTCTCCGACCGCAAAGAGGAGTTGCACTGGTTGGAGGAACGCGCGGAGCGCCTCAGTGAGCAGATTATCAACATGAACCATCTGCGCCAGCAGTTGCGCCAGAATCTCGCAGGCGTGACACCCGACGGCAGTCGTCCGGAGGACTTCTACAACAGCAAAAAAGAAATGCTCACGCAGGAACTGGGAACGCTGCAAGGCCATATAGACAACTATCAGGACAAATGCAGCGAAGCCCAAAGAAATGCCGGCCGTCTGGAAGCCATACACGAAATCGATGACGCACGCAAAAAGCGTATGGAGCAAATGCAAAGCCAGGTGGATCTCTGGCTGCACCAATACAGCACCGATCACGCTCCGCTCCAATACGTCCAGCTGGAGGACATCCTCACGGGAAATCACCCCTGGAGCAAACATAGCGACGAAGTGCTGCAGACACGCGTGGACGTTGCTTCGATGGAGGCCCGCGCGGAAGAACTCAGAAAACAGCTGGAGCGCCTCGAAGGAGAAACCGGCGCCCTGCGCCCGGAAGAACTCTCCTCACTGACGGTCAAGGCCGATATGGAATTGGAAGAACTGATTAAAGAACAAAAAGAAACAGCATTAAAACTCGCGAGACTGGAAATTCACATTAAAATGAGCTCCTAAAAAGAATACACACAACAACATATCCAAATTATGAGCAAGTACAATATCAGAGCGAAAAAGGAGAAAAATCCTGAGTACCTGACCCTGCACAGCGTAGAGTACGTAGAACGGGTGTACAGCCAGATTCTCCAAAAACTGGTGATTGAAAAGAAGTACCGTGACAAAGAGTATTCCGCCAGTTCCCTCTCCAAAGAAATAGGTGTAAACACACGATGCCTGTCCTCCGTCATCAATCTGAGATATCGTGACAATTTCTCACAGATGGTCAACGACATGCGCATACGCGAAGCACAATACATGCTCTCCGACCGTCATTTTCGCGACAAAAACGTAGAGGAGATTGGCTCTGAAGTGGGCTATCTGACCCGACAGAGTTTCTACACTGCCTTCTACAAGCGCACGAAGATGACGCCGAAAGAATACAGAAAACAATATTATAAGGAATGAGCGGCGCCCGCAGGACGGACGCCAAGCTCTTCTGAACTGCATATGACAAAATTCGCCGACATTCAGATACTGCACTACAAAGTGCCCGGATTTGAGGCGCTGCCTCTGCACACCAAACTTTATATCTGGCATCTCTCCGAAGCCGCCCTTTGGGGGCGCGACATCCTTTGGGACCAGAACGGACGCTACAACCTGCGCATCCGCCGTCTTTTGGAGCACATCCTGCCCCAAACGGACAATGAAGACTTTCACACCTACATCCGACAGGTGTGGTTTGCCAACGGCATCCACCACCACTACTCCACGGACAAGTTTCAGCCCCAATTCAGCGAAAAGTGGCTGAGACAATACACCGACGACGACGAACTCGTCAACATCATCATGAATCCGGAAGTGATGCCCAAAAGAGTGTGTCAGAGCGGCGAAGACCTGCTGCAGGGCAGCGCATCTAACTACTATGGCGAAGACGTCACGCAACAGGAAGCGGAAGACTACTACAACACGCTGAAGGCCCAAGCGCCCAATCCCGACGAACCTGTGGCCTACGGCATGAACTCCAGGTTGGAGCACAGGGACGGCACCTTGCATGAGAACGTTTACAGACTCGGCGGACTCTATACGAAGGCCATCGAGCACATCTGTGAGGAACTTGCTTTGGCGCGTCAATACGCCGAAAACGTCCAACAGCAAAAAGTTATTGATCTGCTGCTGGAATTCTACAAAAGCGGAGACCTAGAGACTTTCGATCGCTACACCATCGAATGGGTCAAAGAAACGGAAGGCTTTGTGGACTTCATCAACGGCTTCACCGAGACCTACGGCGATCCGCTCGGACTAAAAGCCTCATGGGAAGGTTATGTGAACTATCGTGACAGAGATGCCACAAAGCGTGCCGATTTGCTTTCGGCCAACGCCCAATGGTTTGAAGATCATTCGCCTGTGGACGAGCGTTTCAAAAAGAAAGAATGCAAAGGCGTATCGGCCCGTGTGGTGAACGCTGCCATTCTCGCAGGTGACCTCTACCCTTCTTCCGCCATCGGCATCAATCTGCCCAACTCCAACTGGGTGCGAGCCGCACACGGCAGTAAAAGTGTCACCATCGGTAATCTCACGGCAGCATACGAAGAAGCTGCCAAAGGCAGCGGATTCCGCGAGGAGTTTGTCATCGATGCTGAAACGGTGGCACGGATTGACCGTTACAGCGCTGTGACGGACGACCTCCACACCGATTTGCATGAATGTCTCGGACACGGCAGCGGACGTTTGCTGCCGGGTGTCGATGCCGATGCGCTCGGTGTATACGGCGCCACAATAGAAGAGGCACGCGCCGACCTTTTCGGTCTCTACTACATTGCCGACAAGAAGATGGCAGAACTCGGCCTTGTACCCGACGCAGAAGCATGGAAAGCGCAGTACTACAGCTATATGATGAACGGCGCCATGACGCAACTCGTACGCATCAAACGAGGGTGCGTCATTGAAGAGGCACATATGCGCAACCGCAGTCTCATCGCCCATTGGTGTCTGGATCAGGCCGCATACTGGGGCCGTCGCTTTAACATGCCTCCGGCGCTTGAACTCGTCAAGAAAAACGGCAAAACATATCTCCGCATCAACGACCACATCACATTGCGCCAATATGTCGGGCAACTGCTTGCAGAAATACAGCGCATCAAGTCTGAGGGCGATTTTGCCGCAGCCAAGAATTTGGTGGAACGCTATGCCGTCAACGTCGATGCGGATTTGCACGAAGAAGTGCTCTCACGCTACGAGGCTTTGCACTTGAGTCCCTATAAGGGTTTTGTAAATCCCGTCTATACACCCGTAATGGATGCCGAAGGTCATATCACGGATATTAAAATAAGCTACGACGAAGAGTTTGACGAGCAACAATTGCGTTACTCCAAACAATACGCCACACTCTGAGCGGCCTTCCGCAACATGATGGATGCCGTCTGCGGAATTGCTTCAAGATGATCCCTCAATTCCGCCTCGCTGTCGGGCATCAGTTTGGCACCTCCTCTTAAAAGATGACATAAGGTATAGAGGCCGCAGAGCATCGGCAACTCATTTCCTGAAGCCAACCATCTGAAAGCATAATCGCAAGCCCAACGCTGCGGGCGAACAAGCGTCATTGCCAAAAGTGAA
Source organism: uncultured Bacteroidales bacterium (assembly GCA_902791295.1). GTDB lineage: Bacteria > Bacteroidota > Bacteroidia > Bacteroidales > Bacteroidaceae > Physcousia. The sequence goes on from CADAVI010000041.1 coordinate 14,531, forward strand.
GCCTCTTCCTGCGTACGCAATTCATTCACCCAGATATCAGCCACTTCAGCCAGGTAATCTTGCGGCGGAGTCAGCAGGATGGCAGCCAAACGCGACTCGCGAACATTCTCATGCCATAGTTCTTGCGCCATCGCACGATCCTGAGCGTATTCCGAAAGAATCTCACGGAGCCGCGGCAACTCAATACCGAAAATCACATGAAACGACATCCCTGCCTCTCTCATTCTCTGAGAGGCGATGCCGTTCATTGCTGCACGGAAATCGCTCTTAAGCCCGGGAAATGGTTTGGGCACGGTCGGGACCAACACTAACAATCGTTATGGGTGTCTCCAAAGCCTTCTCCAGGTAATCAATGTAATTCTGAAACGCCTTGGGGAATTGATCCGACGAAGTGAGACCCGTCAAATCCGTCTTCCATCCGGGCAGTTCATCATAGACAGCCTCCCAACCTTCCGTGTCGTAGGGCATATCCTCCGTCACGACACCGTTTTTCCTGTAAGCTACACAGGCCTTGATGGTGTCGAAGGTATCCAACACATCAGACTTCATCATAATCAGCTGCGTCACACCATTGAGGGCAATGGCATATTTTAAAGCCACTAAATCCACCCATCCGCAACGACGGTTACGACCCGTCACAGCACCGTATTCGTTACCGATTTCACGAATTTTGTCGCCCGTCTCGTCAAAGAGCTCCACGGGGAAAGGACCGCTGCCAACACGAGTGGAATATGCCTTGAAGATGCCGAAAATCTCACCAATGGCATTGGGCGCTACACCGAGACCGGTGCAGACACCGCCGCTGCACGTGGACGATGATGAGACAAAAGGATAAGTGCCGTGATCAATGTCAAGCATCGTGCCTTGCGCACCTTCCGCCAAAACACTCTTGCCGGCCTTGAGGGCTTTATGGAGTTCGATTTCGGTATCAGAAAGAGGAAACGACTTCATATATTCTACACCTTCGAGCCACAGGCGCTCTTCCTCCGTAATATCGTAATCGGTGTAGTGTAAATCTTTCAGAATTTGCTCATGGCGGTTCTTCAGCGCGGCATATTTCTCGGCGAAGTTCTCCAAAATATCGCCTACGCGCAAAGACGTGCGGGCTGCCTTTTCGGAATAAGTGGGACCGATGCCTTTTCCTGTGGTACCTACCTTGTTTTTGCCCTTTGCTGCCTCATAAGCACGATCCAAAACACGATGCGTGGGCAAAATGAGATGTGCACGCTTGGAAATATGAAGACGACTCTTAAGGTTGTATCCGGCAGCCTCCAATTCCTTGGCTTCTGCCATGAATAAGTCGGGAGCAATCACACAACCGTTGCCGATAATATTAATCTTGCCTTCATCAAAGATGCCGCTGGGTATGCTGCGAAGAACAAATTTTTTACCCTCGAAGATAATGGTGTGTCCGGCATTCGGTCCTCCGGCGAAACGCGCCACGATATCATACTTCGGCGTAAAGCAGTCAACCACTTTACCCTTGCCTTCATCACCAAACACAATACCCAAAAGGGCATCTACTTTTCCTTTTGCCATAGCAATATATTAATTTTGCGCGACAAAGGTACAAAGAAAATTCCACTTATCACCCCGCACAATGGACTTTTTTTCCGTCAGGGCAAAAAAAAAGCCCTTCCGCAGGTCATAATAGCGGAAGGGCCAAACAACAAACTTCTTTTTAATCAATTGACATGGTACGTGCCTCAAAATCACGTCCGGTCTTAAAAGAAGGCATCTCAGGGGCTGTGATGGTAATCACCACCTCACGACCATCTGCCAGAAGCATCGTCTCATCGACAGTGTTAATAGAGAGCGTTCCATTCTCTACAGAGTAACGTATCGCACTGGTGAGCAGGCTGTCTTCCGCAGAGAGGTTGATGCCATACTGGCTGCCGCGAATCACGCGAACACGTGCGGGTACATTAATTTTTACCTCGCTAAAGGCGTTTATGTTCTTCACCTCAGCATTCATGACAAGCGTCATCATCACGACAGCAATAAGAACCAATACTTTTTTCATCTTTCAAACAATCTTTTTACCTTTATAATAAATTAGCTGCCCTTCAACGGGGCTGCGCTTTTCTCTGAAAGCGTTGCAAAGGTACGGCAAAAGCAGGATACAGGCAAGAGAAATGCCCTATTTTCCGCACAGAAAGCGCACTTTCTTGACTGACATCAATTTTTTTTGAAAAAAGTTAGCAAAAGATTTGGTCAATTAAAAAAAACGTCGTACCTTTGCACCCGCAAACAAGGAAGAAAGCCGAGCGAGGCCGATTAGGACAGTTCCTTAAAGCACTTATTGGGCAATTAGCGCAGCTGGTTCAGAGCATCTGCCTTACAAGCAGAGGGTCGGGGGTTCGAATCCCTCATTGCCCACCAAACAAGGATGGCTCCTTAGCTCAACTGAATAGAGCATTTGACTACGGATCAAAAGGTTATAGGTTTGAATCCTATAGGAGTCACAACAATTCTGGACGACTCAGAGGAGTCGGAGAAGAAAATTTATTGAAAATGTGTCGGGTAGATACCAGAGTGGCCAAATGGGGCAGACTGTAAATCTGCTGGCTTATGCCTTCGGTGGTTCGAATCCATCTCTACCCACATCGCGTAGTATCGGAAACGCAGTGAACAGCGAGTTTCCTTGAATGCGGAAATAGCTCAGTTGGTAGAGCACAACCTTGCCAAGGTTGGGGTCGCGAGTTCGAGTCTCGTTTTCCGCTCAATTAGACGCAAAGATTTACGGTGCGGTAGTTCAGCTGGTTAGAATACTAGCCTGTCACGCTAGGGGTCGCGGGTTCGAGTCCCGTCCGCACCGCAGAAGAAGGAGGTCTCAAGAAGGAGGTCTCGGGACCTCCTTTTTTCGTTTGATATTATTACATCCGTCCCTAATACAACAATTTATGAAGGATACACTTAAATCGGTCGGAGAAGATGTCGTTTCGGAACTGACCAAATTAACCCCCGGTGACGTTGCCCTGAGCGACATCATCGGCTATATCACCACGTTTGGTAAAAACCTGCTCATCGCTGTCGTTGTCTACTTTGTCGGGCGTTTTCTGATTAAATACGCCATCAAAGCATTTCAACTCATGGCCGTCAAAAGGGAGATGGCTCCTTCTTTGGCCACCTTCCTGCACAGCCTGATAAGTATCTCGCTGAACCTGCTTTTGGCCATCACCATTGTCGGAATCATGGGCATAGACACAAGCTCCTTTCTGGCAGTATTTGCCTCAGCCGGTGTTGCCGTCGGTATGGCCTTAAGCGGCACGCTGCAAAATTTTGCGGGCGGAGTGCTCATCTTAATTTTAAAGCCCTATAAAGTAGGCGACCGCATTGAGGCTCAAGGGTATGCCGGCGTCGTAAAAGAGATTCTGATTTTTCACACGGTCCTGACTACCCCCGACAACCAAAACATCATTATCCCCAACGGCCCGTTAGCTAACGGGAGCCTTATCAATTCGACAGCAGCGACCACAAGGCGCGTGGACATCGACGTCGAAGTGGCCTATGGCACCAAGACGGACGACGTCCGAAAAGTGCTTAACCATATCATCGAGACAGACGAGAGAGTCATCAAAGACACTGCCGATTTGGCGCCCGTCATCCCGATGACTACAATGGGCGCAAGCAGCATTATTTTCCAATTGCGCCTATGGGGAAAATCTGAAGATTATTGGAATCTGAAGTTCGATCTGACGGAAAAGATTTACCAGGAACTGACCGCTGCCGGCATAGAAATTCCGTTCCAACAAATGGACGTACATCTCATCAAATAAAGACCCGACATGCTTCTGTACAAACGTTTCACTTTCAATCCTATAGAAGAGAACACCTACGTTCTTTGGGACAGCAAAAGTCGCGATGCAGCCATCATTGACTGCGGTGCCATAAACCCCTATGAATACGGACAACTGGAACACTTCATTCAAGAAGAAAAACTACACCCCACCCTGTCGCTCCTCACCCACATGCACTTTGACCACATCTTCGGATTGGGATGGCTGAACAAGAAATACGGCCTTCGGCCGATTTGCCACGAACTGGAGCAGAATAACTACGACATGCAGGAAAAGATGGCATTGGAGGTCTTCGGCATGAACATTCCTCTTGAACGTCCCGGTGTTTTGCGCTACGTCAAAGACGGGGATGAACTGACATTGGGGAACCACAAGTTGAAGGTGATACACACACCGGGACACACTGCCGGCGGCGTATGTTATCTGGCAGACTCACTATTGTTCTGCGGTGACACATTGTTTGCCGGCAGCTGCGGCCGTACAGACCTGCCAGGAGGCAGCATGCAGCAGGAAGTGAATAGCATACGCGAAAAACTGCTTACACTTCCGGATGATATCCGGGTGCTTCCCGGACACGGTCCGGAAACCAGCATTGCCCGGGAAAAGCGATATTGGTAAGAAAAAGGCGTTTTCAAGAAAATATTTTCACTTTTTTCCGTACAGACTCCTAACTTTTTACTATCTTTGTGCCCGCAATGAAAGAGACGAACCTCTCTGCACTGAAGACACGCTACGGCATTGTGGGCTTTTCCGACAAATTGGAAACAGCCTTAGCCACTGCTTTGCAAGTGTCCAACACTGACCTCTCCGTGCTGATTCAGGGAGAAAGCGGCGTCGGCAAAGAGATATTGCCCCGCATCATTCACGAGCACAGCCGTCGCAGCAGAGGTCCCTATATAGCCATCAACTGCGGCAGCATCCCTGAAGGCACTATAGACTCAGAGCTCTTCGGCCACGAAAAGGGGGCTTTCACTGGCGCCGTCGGTGAACGCGAAGGATATTTCGGTGCAGCTGACGGCGGTACGCTTTTTTTGGACGAAGTGGGCGAACTCCCCCTCTCTACTCAGGCACGGCTTTTGCGTGTCTTGGAAACCGGAGAATACATTCGTGTCGGCAGCAGCGAGCCGAGAAAAACCGACGTTCGCATTGTGGCCGCCACTAATGTGCACATGCCAAGTGCCATACGCGACGGACGCTTTCGTGAGGACTTGTTCTACAGACTCTCCACCATCAGTATCAAGATGCCGCCCTTAAGGGAACGCGGACGGGATGCCGTGCTGCTGTTCAAAAAGTTCGCATTGGAAACAGCAGAAAAATACAACATCCCTCAGCCTCTGCACCTTACTCCCGAGGGAGAAGAAGTGGTCAAGTCATATCAGTGGCCGGGCAATGTGCGTCAACTGAAAAACATTGCCGAACAAATGAGCATCCTTTCGCAAGAGCGCGAAGTGGGAGCCGAGACATTGGCAAAATACGATGTGTTGCCCGGAGGCGGCGGCACCAATGTAGCCCTCATCGGAGACGGCCGCACACACCGCGATTACGACAAAGAAATCACATGGTTGGCAAGCGCTGTTCTGGAATTACGCAAAGAAGTGAATGAGCTCAAAGAAATGCTCAACATACACGAAAACAAAACGACAACTGCACGACTTCTGACAGAAAAACAGGCAACGGGCACATTGCCGACCGCACCGTCTCACGACTTCACACCGACTGAGCAAGTGCACACCGACACGTTCGACGATATTGAGACGGCCGAAGAGATTGTGGATTCCGACATCCTCAATCTGGAGGAGATGGAGCGCCGCAACATCATTCGGGCACTGGAACGCAACAACCACCGGCGTGGAAAAGCCGCGGAGGAATTGGGAATCAGTGAACGCACACTGTATCGCAAAATCAAAGAGTATGGCATCGAAGAGTAAACAACTTGCCCAGTCGGCATTTGCATGTATTGCAGCCCTGTTAATGGTCGGCTGCTCCATCAGTTACAAGTTCAACGGAGCCAGCATTGACTACAACACCGTCAAGACCATTCAGATTGACATATTCCCCATTCGCTCCACATACGTATGGACGCCCATGCAAAGCATTTTCCAAACCAGACTTACGGACATCTTTGCCCAACAGACACGCCTCAAGCAGGTCAGGAAAAACGGCGATATGCATCTCGCCGGCGAAATTACCGGCTTTGACCAATACAACAAGGGCATTGCCAGCGACGGTTATTCTTCGCAGGTACAGCTGAAGATGACCGTCAACGTGAGGTTCACCAACAACAAAAACCACAACGACGACTTTGAACGCCAGTTCTCCGCCGTTGCCGATTATGACGCCTCGCAGCAATTAGTCAACGTTCAGGAAGAACTTGTTCAGCAAATGTCCAAGGACATCACTGAGCAAATATTCAACGCTGCTGTTGCCAACTGGTAAACACACCCGGATTAAGGAACATCTACACAAATGGCCAAACACCTGATAGACTATATACGCAGACCTGAAACGCTGGATGCCAATGCTTTGACACAACTCAAGGCGCTCGTGGAGAAACACCCTTACTATCACGCGGCCCGCATCGTCTATTTGCGTACGCGCTATCAGATGCACGATCCGGAATTCGACGGCGAACTGCGCCGCACCGCCGTAAGTGTGCCCTCCAGAAAAACGCTCTACAGCCTGTTTGAAGGAGAAAATGCACGTCCGGAAAACCCCATACGCGGAGTGCCAGGCCAAAAACCTCTTGTGGCCGACGCAGTTGCATCGGAAAAAGACACCACTGCAGAGTTTCTTTCAGATTTCCTTGACGCCCTGCCTCAATCACATACGATACAGGCCAGCGACACAGCAGACGCCCGTCAGGACTACATGGAGTGGCTGGTACGAACCGGTGCCGATGACCATGAAGAAATCCGCGAAGACACGCCTGTAATGGGACAGGAGAAGATTGACATCTTTCTAGACGAAAACGATGGCCATATAAACCTTGAAGATATTGATCAGGAAGATGCTCTGCAGCCGACTGACGCAGCAGCATCTCCCTCGCGCGAAATGCCAGAGAGCCAGCTCACCGAAGCATTGGCTCATATCTACATCAAGCAGAAGCAGTATGGGAAAGCGCGTAAAATCATTCAGAAAATTGCCGAACGTAAAAGTGAACGCAACCGATTCCTTATAGACCAGTTGCGTTTTCTCGACAAACTCATTATCAACGAAAGCAACACATAAATAACAACATAAAAACTTAAACAAAATGTATCAAAGTATTGTCATTTTAACAGTTATCGCATCCATCCTCATGTGTCTCATTGTGCTCATCCAAGAGAGCAAAGGCGGCGGCCTGGCTGCGGATTACTCCAGCGGCAACCAGCTTCTCGGCGCTCCCAAGACAACCAATGTCATTGAAAAGGCCACATGGGGACTGGCTATTGCCATGATCGTACTCAGTGTGCTCAGCGTTGCAGCACTTCCCGCTGCAGCCTGATGAACGCGCAACGTATTTTAGTTTGCGACAGCGGATCAACAAAGGCCGACTGGCTTTACGCAGACGGTGATAACGAAGAGGCTGTTCGCACGGATGGCATCAATCCCGTGCGCGACTCCGGCGAAAGCATCAGCGGGATTGTGGCATCTCTCCCGGATTGGGTACCAGAGTGCATCTTTTTCTACGGTGCTGGGTGTATTGAACCTTATTCTGCCTCCTTACGCAAGGCACTTCAAGAGCGTTTCCCGCAAGCGGTTGTCAGCGTAGAGTCCGATTTGTTGGGAGCTGCACGGGCGCTTTTCGGTCACAAAGAGGGCATCGCCTGTATATTGGGCACCGGAAGCAACTCTTGCTTGTGTAAGGGCGGCCAAATAACAGCCAATGTGCCGCCCATGGGTTACATTTTGGGCGACGAAGGCAGCGGTGCCGTACTGGGACGGCAATTGGTCAGCGATATAGTCAAGGGACAGTTGTCGCAAGAGTTAAAAGATGCCTTCATGGAAGAATATCAACTCACTCCTGCCCTAATTGTGGAAAACGTCTACAGAAAGCCTGCGGCAAACCGCTTTTTGGCCTCGTTGTGTCCGTTCCTGTCCAAGTATCGGGATTACTATGAGGTACAACTACTTTTAGCAACCGAATTCGAACGTTTTTTGAGAAGAAACGTTCTTCTTTACAACCGTCCGGATTTGGAGATACGTTATGTGGGGAGCATCAGCGTGCATTTTGAGCACGAATTACGCAACGTTCATGCAAAAATGGGGTTAAAAATGGGCGAAGTTTTAGCCTCTCCGGTGAAAAGAATGATGATTTTTCACCACAAAAGTGCATAAATTACGAAAAACATGCTGCATAACACATGATTTTATTTGTATCGTTCGCAAAAAGGGGCTACCTTTGCAGTGTTCAAATACAAAAAACAATCTTTTTACCTTAAACAAACTAATACCTAAAGTTTCGAAGAAAGGGCGCTGTGAAGCGCCCTCATTCATTTCTTTAGGCAACCTACACACCGAAGCGTTTTGTGTACAATAAGTCTAAGAGTGCATTCTCGCAGACTCCATCCGCCCGTTTTGAACCCTTTGGGAACAGTCTGAGAACAGTCTGAGAACATTACGAGTAAGAGAGTGCAGAGACAAGCACTCTGCCGAGCGCGAGTAATGTCTGCGGCTTGCCGCGAACAGTCTGAGAGTTTACAATGTCCGGTTTATTTGCTCTATGTAATCCAGCAGTTCTTCACGCCCCAAACGCGTTTCACTGCTGGTGACGAAATACGGAGGGAGTTCCTCCCATTGTTCCAACAAGTGCCTCATATAAGCGTCAGCCTGCGCCTGAACCTTTGTCTTTGCAAGTTTGTCTCCTTTGGTAAAAACAATGGCAAAAGGAATGCCGTTTTCGCCGAGCCACTCTATGAACTCAAGATCGATTTTCTGGGCCTCGTGACGCAGATCTATGAGCAGAAAAAGGCAAGTCAACTGCTCTCGCCCGAGAATATAGTCAGAAATGATACCCTCCAGTTTTTCCTGCGTCTTTTTGCTCCGTTTGGCATACCCGTATCCCGGAAGATCCACGAGATACCAACTGTTGTTAATTAAAAAATGATTGATCAAAAGGGTCTTACCAGGAGTTGCGGAAGTCTTGGCCAACCCCTTTCTGCCCGTAAGCATATTGATTAGCGATGATTTGCCGACATTGCTGCGCCCGATGAATGCATACTCCGGACGTTGCCCTTCCGGGCATTGATCCAAACGAAAACTGCTGACAGTAAACTCTGCCGATTTTATCTCACCCATATCAAATCTCCCGGTTTAGCGACATAATCCGCATCAAGACCGTTAAGTTGGTAAAGATTCTTGAGATGTATGCCGTACATTTGTGACACATCGTAAAGACTCTGCCCCACCTCTATCACATGAGGAACGCCGGCAAACTCCTTTGCTCCTTTTTTCTTTTTGTTTTTAAGGTAGAGAATGTCACCTTGAGTTAGTCCGTATTCGGGCGTTAGATCATTGTAGCGGTACAGGTTTTTCACGCTGACGCCCGTTGCCTCAGAAATGCTATTTATATCGTCTCCCGCCTCTATGACAATGAAATAGTTACCATTGTTGGCATAGACAGTATGAGTGTCAAAAAATGCCGGGAGTTGGTCTTTAGCCTTAGCTTCGGAAACAGAGCGGTCTTTCGCATCAAGGTCCTTCAGCTTCATCTTATCCAACTGGCTGAGAGAATACAGTTCAATAATACGGATAAGGCTCTCGGCATAAGTGGGCGAAGTGGCATACCCACACGCTTTCAGCCCGCGCGCCCAACCTTTGTAATCACGTATATTGAGACGAAAAAGGCGTTCGTAGCGCTTCCGCTTCAGAAACAGCGAATGATCGATGAAAGATTCTCTGTCTGTTTTGTACTTACGAAAATGTTCACCTCTGAGATCATCGTCCATAACAATATAAGGTCCCCTCCAATCGGAATGACATTTGATGCCAAAATGATTGTGAGCCTCTGTCGCCAAACGGCTACGGCCTGCTCCGCTCTCAAGCAATCCCTGGGCCATCGTAATAGAGGCGGGAATATGATATGTCTGCATCTGCTCGACAGCAATCTTTTTATACTTGTCAATATAGGCCCAATACGCACGATTCGTACTCCCTTGAGCCCACAGGCAGCAGGGCACCGAAAGAAGTGAGAACAGAAACAGAGCAAAGGATTTTAAACGCTTCATCACCGCAAAAATACAAAAATGTTGCGACTTGGAAATTTTGAACATACAGAATTTTCGTTTATCTCAAAGATTTTTTATAATTTTGCGCCCACGAAATGAAAGAATATAAGATTTATACTTCCGTATGTATTAAGACAGCGGAGGAACTCAGCCCTCAGGAACAAGCCTTGACAGAAAGAGCTAAAGAAGCCACGGGAAGCAGTTATTCTCCCTACAGCCATTTTGCCGTAGGAGCCGCCATGCAGCTGGAAGGCGGGAAGATTGTAACAGGAAGTAACCAGGAAAACGCCTCCTACCCCGTCGGCTGCTGTGCCGAGCGCACGGCACTCCACTGGACTGCAGCCAATCATCCCGACACACGTATTGAAGCCATCGCCATCGCAGCCAAAAGCGGAGGACATTTCACCTCATTGCCGATTGCTCCCTGCGGCATGTGCCGACAGGCACTTTTGGAGGCAGAACGCCGTCAGGGGCATCCCATCTGTGTGATACTGTTCGGCACAAAAGGCGTTCACATCGTCAAGCAAGTTGAAGAATTACTGCCCCTGAGTTTTAACCAAGATGCAATGAGCATATGATTACACTAAGCAATATAGCCATACAATTTGGCAAGAGAATTCTGTACAAAGACGTGAACATGAAGTTCACCAGTGGTAATATTTATGGCATTATCGGCGCCAACGGAGCCGGCAAATCCACTCTTCTGAAAGCCATCAGCGGAGAATTGGAGCCGACCAAAGGTACCGTTGAGCTCGGTCCCGGCGAACGTCTCAGCGTGCTCTCACAGGATCACTTCCAATATGACCAGGAAACGGTACTCAACACCGTACTGATGGGCCACACGACAATGTGGCAAGTGATGAAGGAGCGCGAAGTGCTCTATTCTAAAGAAGAATTTTCAGATGCCGACGGCATACGTGTAGCAGAACTGGAAGAGCAGTTCGCCGAGATGGGCGGATACGAAGCCGAAAGTGATGCCGCCGCTCTCCTTTCCGGATTAGGTATCAAAGAAGACAAGCACTACCAATTGATGGGTGAACTGTCCGGTAAAGAGAAGGTGCGTGTGATGTTGGCAAAAGCTTTGTTTGGCAACCCCGATAACTTGCTGCTCGACGAGCCGACCAACGACCTGGACTTGGATACCGTCAGATGGTTGGAAGGTTATCTGTCGGAATTCGAGCACACGGTGCTGGTGGTATCACACGACCGCCACTTCCTTGACAGCGTCTGCACTCACACTGTAGATATAGACTTTGGCAAGGTGACATTGTTTGCCGGTAACTACTCCTTCTGGTATGAGAGTTCACAGTTGGCTTTGCGTCAGGCACAAAACCAAAAGGCCAAGGCTGACGAAAAACGCAAAGAACTGGAAGAATTCATCCGCAGGTTCTCTGCCAACGTCGCCAAATCCAAACAAACCACTTCCAGAAAGAAGATGTTGGAGAAACTCAACGTGGAGGAGATTCGTCCTTCCACCAGAAAATACCCCGGCATCATTTTCCAGATGGAGCGCGAACCGGGCAACCAGATTCTTGAGGTAGAGGGATTGAAAGCTGTAACAGAAGACGGCACTGTGCTCTTTGACAACGTTTCATTCCAAGTGCAAAAAGGCGAGAAAGTCGTGTTCCTCAGCCGAGACCCGCGCGCCATGACGGCACTTTTCGAAATCATCAACGGTAACCGCGAAGCACAAGCCGGCACATTCTCATGGGGTGTCACCATCACCACGGCATATCTGCCGTTGGACAACACCAGTTTTTTCCAGTCAGACAAAAACCTGGTGGACTGGCTTTCTCAATTTGGTGAAGGCAATGACGTATATTTCAAGGGATTTCTCGGAAGAATGCTCTTCTCCGGAGAAGAAGTGTTGAAAAAAGTCAACGTGCTCTCCGGAGGTGAGAAGATGCGTTGCATGATTGCGCGAATGCAATTGAAAAACGCCAACTGCCTTATCCTTGACACGCCGACCAATCATCTCGACTTGGAAAGTATACAGGCTTTCAACAACAACCTGAAACTCTACAAAGGCAATATCCTGTTCGCATCGCACGACCACGAATTTATACAAACCGTTGCCAATCGCATCATTGAACTGACGCCCAAGGGCACCATCGACAAACTGATGGAGTATGATGAGTATATCGACAGCGACAACATCAAAGAATTAAAAGAGAAGATGTATTCATGACAAAGTGTCAGTTGGCATAAAGTTTGATAGAAAGGAGAGCAGAAAAGTGGACGAAACAATGGCAAACAAGAAGACAAATAAAGACTTGCAGGCAGAGATTGACAAACTCAACGAACAGTTGCAGCAAAAAACTGCAGAAATTGACGAGTTGAAAGACCAACTGTTGCGCAAGATGGCAGAATTTGACAATTACCGCAAACGCACACTCAAAGAAAAGGCCGAACTGATTCTTAACGGCGGAGAAAAAACAATCTCTGCCATTCTGCCCGTTGTGGATGACATGGAGCGCGCGCTGGCCGGCATGAGTCAGTTTGAAGACGTGGCTGCCGTAGTCGAAGGTGTTGAGTTGATTTACAAGAAGTTTATCGATACGCTTGAGAAGCAAGGTGTCACCCCTATTGAGACAAAAGATGCGGACTTCAATGTGGATCTGCATGAGGCCATAGCCCAAGTGCCAGCACCCACAGAAGATATGAAAGGAAAAATCATTGACTGCACCCAGAAAGGATACAAAATGGGCGACAAGGTTATACGTCATGCCCAGGTTGTTGTAGGAATGTAACTATGGCAGAGAAAAGAGACTACTACGAAGTGCTTGGTGTGCCTAAAACCGCCACCGATGCCGAGATTAAGGCCGCATATAAAAAGATGGCCATTAAGTACCATCCTGACCGTAACCCCGGCAACAAGGAAGCCGAGGAGAAATTCAAGGAGGCGGCAGAGGCATATGACGTGCTTCGCGACAAAGATAAGAGAGCACGCTATGACCAGTTCGGCTTTGCCGGCATGGACGGCGGAGGAGGCTTTGGAGGCGCTTACGGAGGCGGCATGAACATGGATGACATCTTCTCCATGTTCGGCGACATCTTCGGAGGCCGCATGAGCGGCGGCAGTTTCGGGGGCGGTTTCGGCGACTTTTTTGGCGGTGCAGAGAGTCAGGGACGCAGAACCCATCAGGGCGGCGACCTCAGGGTGCGCGTCAAACTCACATTGGAGGAAGTCAGCAAAGGCGTCACCAAAAAATTTAAAGTACGCAAAAAAGTCACATGTCCCGACTGTAAGGGCTCCGGCAGCAAGGACGGCCAAATGAGCACATGCAGCGTCTGTCACGGCTCTGGCGTAGTCAATCGCGTCATGAACACTATGTTTGGCCGCGTGCAGAGCCAAAGTCCGTGCACAGCTTGTGGAGGACAGGGAACTGTCATAAAGAACAAATGTCCAAAATGTCATGGCGAAGGGATTATTGACGGAGATGAAATTATTGAAGTCAACATCCCCGCAGGTGTTGCTGACGGCATGGTGGTAACTGCTCGCGGCAAAGGCCACGCCGGCGCCAACAATGGTATCGCCGGTGACATTCAGGTGTATATCAACGTGGAGCCTCATCCCGAGTTAATCCGTGTTGACAACAATCTTATTTACAATCTGCTGATTGACCTCCCGACTGCCACATTAGGTGGAACAGTTGAGATTCCATGCCTGGACGGCCGTGCCAAGTTCAAGATTGAGCCTGGCACACAACCCGGCAAACAAATCCGGCTGAGAGGTAAAGGCCTGCCAGCTGTACAAGGATACGGATACGGCACAGGAGATCTTATCGTCAACATTTCTGTTTATATTCCCGAACATCTCTCCAAAGAAGAAAAAGACGCTTTTGAAAAAATGCGGCAGAGTGATAACGTCAAACCTCGCAAGACAGCGTCATCCCAAAGTTTCTTTGACAAATTGAGAAATATGTTCTCATGACCTACGAAGAAGCAATAGACTACCTGTTCAACATCGCCCCGCTGTTTCAAAACATCGGGGCCGGTGCTTATAAAGAAGGCCTTGACAACAGTCTGAAGTTGGACGAACATTTCAAGCATCCGCACAAGGCCTATAATTGTATCCATGTAGGTGGCACTAACGGGAAAGGCAGTGTATCCCACACTCTGGCTGCCATATTACAAAGTGCCGGCTATCGCGTAGGACTTTACACAAGTCCCCATCTCATAGATTTCAGAGAACGCATCAAAGTGAACGGTGAGATGATTCCCAAAGAACGGGTTATTCGCTTTGTTGAAGAAGAACGTGCTTTCTTTGAGCCGCTCCACCCGTCATTTTTTGAGTTGACCACCGCTCTTGCATTAAAATACTTCCAAGAGGAAAATGTTGATTGGGCCGTGATAGAAGTAGGACTTGGCGGACGCCTTGACTGCACCAACATCATCACACCCCAATTAGCTATAATAACAAACATCAGCAAGGATCACACCCAATTTTTAGGCGAAACGCTCACAAAAATAGCGTCGGAAAAAGCCGGCATAATGAAACCTCATGTGCCCACTCTTATAGGAGAAGCCGCAGACTGTAATGTGCGCGAAGTGTTTATCAACCGCTCCATCAAAGTCTGCAGTGCGTTGCATTTTGCTGAAGAAGAATACTTCCCCTATACCGAAGGAGAATTAAAAGGCGCTTATCAAGAGAAAAACCAACAAACAATCCGTGCGGCGGCATCCCTGTTAAAATTGGACCGAAAATTCGTGGAATACGGACTTCAACACGTTATTGAGTTGACAGGACTGAAGGGACGTTGGCAGCTCGTATGCGATGCACCGCTGACAATTTGTGACACCGGACACAATCCTGGCGCCTGGCAATATCTCGGACCTCAATTAGATACTTTAATCAAGAAACGCCAATCTGATTATAATCAAAAAGTAACGCTGCACATGGTAATCGGTATGGTTTCGGACAAAGACATCCGGTCCGTACTGAGCATGATGCCACAAGAAGCCCTATACTACTTCACACAGGCAAGCGTACATCGTGCGATGCCGGCAGAAGACATCGCCGCGTTGGGACGGAAAGCCCAACTTAACGGAAGCTTTTTCCCTACCGTTGCAGAGGCAATTGCTGCAGCACGTAGCAATGCAAAAGACAAAGACGTCATTTTTATTGGAGGCAGCACTTTTGTCGTTGCTGATTTTCTCAAAAACAACAAAAACTGATATTTTTTCAGCCGGTTTCCCCAAAAATTTGAAATAAAAGTTTGTGCACGTCCAAATTATTTTGTAAATTTGACGCGAATTTCAGTCTAAAAGACTCAGATAACAAACTTAATTTCTAAATATCTATGGAGAAACAACTCATTTC